>NZ_JBQKLI010000027.1:0-18077 GCF_052116305.1 Gallicola sp. Sow4_E12
CTGCAAGAAAATGATGAGTTTAGATCTTACTATCAAATTCCTGCAAATGAACCTCTAGAATTAGTTGAAATATTGTAAAAGAAATCCGTCAACTACCTTGACACCCATCGCCATCCCTACTGCCTACTCCCTATTTCCTATCCCCTTTCTTTCCCTACCCCCCTCTTTCTCAGACAAAAAAATAGAGAAGGACAGTTGTCCTCCTCTATTAAAATACCTCTTAAAGCTAAAACTCGTCGAAATATATTTTTTCGTCTGGTACATTTTTTTCATGCAGAGATCCGACGATCGACTCGATCATTACAGGACTTCCGCATAGGTATGCTTCATAATTTCCATCTTCTTCTAGATACTTTTCAATGGAATTATTCACCCGTCCTTTGTCTCCTGTCCAGCCGGAGTCATCTCCTGCACGGGATAGGGTCGGCATAAATTTAAAATCATGAAGTGTTTCTTCAAACATTTTCATTTCATCTAACAAGAATAGATCTTCTTCCGTTCTCGCACCGAAGTAAAATCTTGCTTTTCGTTTGATGTCGTTGTCTTTCATATGATAAAGAATCGAACGAATCGGTGCAAACCCTGTACCTGCCGCTACAAGAACCATCTCGCTGTCTCCATCATGATAATAAAAATCTCCGTAAGGGCCGTTGATATTTACTTCGTCGCCTACATTGATAAAATTGTGCATATAGGTTGTACAGATACCCCCTGTGAAACCGATTAAAGTTTCTACATGCTTCTCGTCTGTGATAGAAGATGCAACAGAATAAGCTCTATAAACTTCTTCGTCATTTCCATCATATTCAGGTGCTTTTACCTGAATATACTGACCGGGTTTGAAGTTGATTTTTTCTCCTTCTGGAAGTTCAAATCGGAATTTCTTGATCTTATCCGTCATTACTTCAATGTCGACTACCTTTGCATCGTATTCTTTAACATTGAACAATTCTTCAGGGATACTGATTTTAATATTTTCCTTCACCTTGCACTGGCAGGAAAGTCTTACTTGTCCTTCCAGCTCTTCTGGAGTAAGCCATGGTTTCTCTGTTGCTAAAACAGGACCTCCTCCTTCTAAAACCTGCACCTTGCAGTAGCCGCAGGATCCTTTCCCCCCGCAGGCAGAAGGTATAAATACTTTTTCGTTTCTCAGAGTATCCAGGAGTGTGTTTCCCCCGTCTACAAGATACTCTTTCTCGTCGTTGATAATAAGATTTACTTCTCCATAATCGGCAATATATTTGTCCGCAATTGTAAGAACTATGGCGAACAGAGCACATAAACCGGTTATTACCGCTGTTGTTATTAATACCGTACTCATTTTCCGCCTCCTATGATATTTGAACGATTCCGGAAAAACCGATAAAAGCCATGGCCATAATTCCGGTGATAATAAGAGTTATAGGCGCTCCCTGCAGTCCTTCCGGCAGTGCATCTTCATTAATTCTATGCCTAATCCCTGACATAGTTATAATTGCCAAGGCCCAGCCAAGTCCTGATCCGATAGAAAAACCAACGGTTTGAAGGAAATTATACTCTCGGATAACCATGAAAAGGGAAACTCCAAGGATCGCACAGTTTACAGTGATAAGAGGAAGGAAGATTCCCAATGCATAGTAGAGATTTGGAATATATCGTTCCAATATCATCTCTAAAAGCTGTACGAAAGCCGCTATCGAAATAATAAACACGATAAAACGCAGATACTCGATATTGAAATAAACCATAAGGTCATAAAGGAAATAGTTTATGATCGTTGTAATTGTAATTACAAAGGTAACAGCAATTCCAAGTCCTGTCGCTGTTTCTATTTCTTTACTTACTGCTATAAACGAGCACATTCCAAGGAAATTACTAAATATCATATTGCTCGTAAAGATAGATGCAAAAAAGATTACTAATGGATGTATAGTCATTATTTAGCTCCTTCCTTCTTTTTTCGGTAATTGAAAGCCAGCCACATGATAATCGGAAGGATAAAGAAAGCTCCCGGCGGCATAACCATCATCGTCCATGGTGTAAAAGATTCCGGCATAATTCTGATTCCGAAAAGAGAACCAAATCCTAGCAGCTCTCTTACAAAAGCAATCAGCAGCAGCACAATCGTATACCCTATCCCTGAGATGAATCCGTCTACAAAAGAAGGCAATGGCTTGTTTGCAATCGCATAAGCTTCCGCTCTTCCCATGATAATACAGTTCGTAATAATCAAGCCGACATAAGGCCCTAAGGTCTTGCTCATCTCTGGCATATAGGCCTTCAAAAAGATATCTACAATGATTACATAAAAGGAAATGATAAACACTTGAACCATCATACGGATATGCTTCGGTGTAATATTACGAAGAAGAGAGATAGTTAAGGATGATAATGCAGTTACAATCGCAAGGGCAATCCCCATTACTAAGGAGTTCATCGCTAAGTTTGTGACCGCAAGGGTTGAACAGATTCCGACAACTTGAAACAGCACAGGGTTGTCATGTAGCAGGCCGTCTCCAACAATTTTTTTGTAATTTGTTTTATTTGCCATTTTTACATACCTCCCTTGCTTTTGATAAATTCTGTAATATCTTCATTCAGCATATTTATGACAAACGTAGACGTTTGTGTAGCACCGGCTATGGCATCTACATTCCCGCCGTCGGCAGGTCTTGAAATAAAGATTTCTCCAGGAGAGGACCCTGAGATATCTAGATCTCTGTACTGGCTTTTATATTCCTCTTCGGAAATACGGCCGCCAAGCCCCGGTGTTTCGTCTTGTTTTATAAACTCTATACCTGTTACAGTTTCCATATCCGCTGTTACACCCAAATATCCCTCAATACTTCCCCATAATCCGGGTCCAGCAAAAGGTGCGGCATAGGCAGCAGGCTCTCCGTTTTCTTCTAGTATATATACACTTTCTCCTTCATACTGCTCTTCTGTTATTCTTTCGTCGAATACTGTATCGATCTCTTCCGGTTCCGCTTCTTCTGGAAGAATATCAAACACCGCTAGGATCTTTTGTTTTAATTCGATTTCCTGGTTGAATTCGATTTTTGGCTGAGAAACACCGTTAATCAGTGCTAATATCGCCGTAAGCACACCAGTTAGAATAATCATAAAGACGACAGGAAACAATAATCCTTTTTTCTTAGTCATTATACTGCCGCCTCCTTTGCTTTTTTATTTGCAGCTCTTTGTTTCACTGCGTAATCGATAATCGGTGCAAATAGATTTCCCATAAGAATCGCAAACATCATACCTCCTGAGAACAATGCAAAACCTCTTATAATTACTGTTACTACCCCGATTATAATTCCGTACATCCACTTGCCAGGCACCGTTTTCGCGGCCGAAATAGGATCTGTCGCCATAAATACAGTTCCGAACAAGAATCCTCCGATTAACATTCCGTAAATCGGATTCGGTACAGATTCAACTCCCATAAAATGAAATACAGAAGATAAAGCTGCAAAACCTAAAACAGTTCCTGCCATAATCTCCCAAGAAGCAACCTTTTTATAAATCAGGTACACTGCAGATATCAGGATTAGAATCTTAGACGTTTCTCCGATAACCCCCGGCACATTTCCAATTAGAAGATTAACAAGATCTGTTAATTCTCCTCCATTTCGAAATAGCAGCATCGGTGTTGCTGTCGTTACTGCATCGATATGAGGCAGGATATAAGCTCCAAATCCTCCCGGCAGCCCTTGTGCTGCTTCATTCCAGAAAATGGTCAAAGGATTGGCAAAGTTGATATAAATAAAAGCTCGTCCTACCAAAGCAGGATTAAAAACATTTTTACCAAATCCTCCAAATACCATCTTCCCAAAAAACACCCCAAAAGCAATCCCTGCTGCTGATATCCAAAAAGGCAGCGACACAGGCAATGTCATCGTATAAAGAATGCTCGTAATGATCACCGCTTCCGAGATTTTTTTCTTATTAAAAATCTTTCTTTCGCATACATACTCTACTACAACTGCTGCTATTAAGTTTAAAAGCAGCAATGCTAATACACGCCATCCAAAAGTATATATTGCGTATAATGCAATAACACATAAAGGAATCAATACGGTACGCATCATTTTCTGTTTCATAAAGTATTTTCCATAAAGTTCTTTCAAATAATACACCTCCACAAAAAAATTTAGATAAATATTTAATTATACAAACCATAACACCGATTCCGCATTCAAAAAATCGATTCTTATAGTTTAATATATCTCCATTTCGATTATACCTGAATAGAACATAAATTTCTTGTAAAACATTATCTTTCTTTCAATTTTATTATAAATCTTTTTCAAGAAACAGTTTCATATTTTTGATCAGATTATAATCTTATTTTGATATCAAGCCTATTATATTATCTTCTCTATAATATTCTATGCTGCCTTTTGCTTTTTTATAAAGGCCATATTTTAGGCTTTTATCCGCCTATAGTATTTCTTTGGCAAAAAAAGGACTGCACAAATGTGCAGTCCAAAGAGACTTGGGTTTTATATTTACAGCCAAAATTATCCTAAGATTTCCGCTAAATCTTTTGCGTATTCTCCTGTAGGGCTGATATTGAATTTCTCTACTAATAGATTCAATACATTTTCTGAAACGAAAGCTGGAAGTGTAGGTCCTAAATAAATATCTTCGATTCCTAGATATAATAATGTTAATAATACACAAACCGCTTTTTGCTCATACCAAGAAAGAACGATAGATAATGGAAGATCGTTTACGCCGCAGTCGAATGCCTCTGCTAAAGCTACCGCAACACTGATTGCACTGTAAGCATCATTACATTGTCCCA
This sequence comes from Gallicola sp. Sow4_E12, assembly GCF_052116305.1. NCBI lineage: Bacteria > Bacillati > Bacillota > Tissierellia > Tissierellales > Peptoniphilaceae > Gallicola > Gallicola sp. Sow4_E12. Next base: position 4,793 of record NZ_JBQKLI010000027.1, read on the forward strand.
TATCCAAGATTCTTGGAAGTCCTGCAACAGTACCTAAATCAAGGTCGTTGAAACGGAATTTACCGCAGGCAAGTGTTAAGATTACAGAGTCGTCTGGAGTATTTTCTACTAATTTTGTATAGTAGTTTCTTCCCGGTTTCGCACCGTCGCATCCTCCTACTAAGAAGAAGTGGCTGATATCTCCACCTTTAACAGCATCTACTATGGCACCTGCATTTGCAAGAACTGCATCATGTCCAAATCCTGTTGTTACCTCTGTTCCTCCGTTGATTCCTGTAAAGTCTTGATCTTCATCATATCCGCCTAGTTCTAAAGCTTTTTCAATAACAGGTGTAAAGTCTTTGTCGTCTCCGATATGAACCATTCCCGGGTAATCTACTACGGATGTAGTAAAGATTCTGTCGCTGTAGCTGTCTTTAACTGGCATAATGCAGTTTGTTGTAAACAAAACAGGTCCTGGAATATTGTCGAATTCTTTTTGCTGATTTTGCCAAGCAGTTCCAAAGTTCCCTTTTAAGTGTGAATATTTTTTAAGCTCTGGATATGCACAGCCTGGAAGCATTTCTCCATGAGTATAGATGTTGATGCCTTTTCCTTCTGTCTGCTCTAAAAGAAGTTTCATATCTCTTAGATCATGACCTGTAATAACGATGAAAGGTCCCTTTTCAATTTTCAAAGATACTGTAGTAGGCTCTGGTTTTCCATAAGATGTTGTATTCGCTTTATCAAGAAGTTCCATGGTCTTAAGGTTGATTTCTCCCTCTTTCATAACAAGACCCAATAGCTTTTCCTGATCTGTTTCTTCTGCTAATGCAATCATGCCTTCATAGAAGAAATCATTCACTTCATCAGACTCGTATCCTTGAACTCTTGCATGATGAGCGTAAGCTCCTGTACCTCTTAAACCGAATAAAAGAAGTGATTTTAAAGATTTAATATCTTCATTTTCTTCTTCCCAAATATTGTTTAAGTCGTAAGCCGGGAACAATTCTCCATTTCCATGATCGTTTTTAATAGATTTTGCTCTTTGAATAAATCTTTTTATCGACTCGTCGTCAAAGTTTACATTTGTAATCGCTACAAATAGTCCGTCGATCATCATAGAGTCTGTTTCAGCATCTCTATTCCCATTCTTTCTAACAGCTTGAGCTAAAGCGATAAGCTCACCTGTTAAAACATCTTGTAAATTTGCTGTTTCGGCAGTCTTGCCGCAAACACCTACTTTAGTACAAGCTTCCCCTTTTGCAGTCTGCTCGCATTGAAAACAAAACATATTTTCCATTTTTAAAACCCCCTGTTTATGTGTGTCGGTTAGTTTACTCATTGCTTATTCATTATACCCATATTATAAACGGCACAATCAAGCCATTTCCGTAACCTATGTTACGTAAACAGATTATTTTTATATGTTTTGCAAAAAAAAACAAAAACCGGATCAACCGGTTTTTGAATTATTTTTTATTAACAGCTTCTTTTAGAGATTTTCCAGCTTTAAAAACAGGAGCTTTAGAAGCAGGAATCTGAATTTTTTCTTCAGGATTTCTTGGGTTTCTTCCTTCTCTTGCTTTACGGTCGCGAGCCTCAAAAGTACCAAATCCAACTAATTGAACTTTGTCTCCTTTTGCTAATGTTTCCTGAATTGTTTCTAAAAATGCGTTTAACGCTCTTTCAGACTCTACTTTTGTAAGATTACTTTTTTCTGCAATACTTGATAATAACTCAGCTTTGTTCATTAAAATATTCCCTCCTTAGGATTTAAATCATCTTTTCGATACCACTTTGCAACACAAAGTTTATACCTGTTAAGATTATAGTTGAACTTTCTCACTTTTTCAAGTAATTTCGCAATATTAAGCCTTTACTGTGTGGATTACTTATATTTCTTAACACCTAAATCTCTTCTATACTGATTAATTAAATCTTCTGATTTCTGTTGTATGATTTTGTTTGTAATGTCTTGATTTGCCTGAGTTTTAAGTTCTTCGTCGTATTTATCAAAATCTTCTTCTACAGAATTTACCTTGATAACATGGTATCCGTATTCAGATTCTACCGGTCCGCTTATATCTCCGGCTTTCATTCCTTTTAATGCATTTTTAAACTGTTCTACCATAGAAAATGGAAGGAAATTTCCTAAGCTTCCGCCGTTTTGTGCAGAACCGGGATCCTTGCTGTGCCGCTTGGCAAGTCTTGCAAAATCAACGCCTTCTTTTTTTGCATCTTTAGAAAGAGCTGCAGCCAATTCTTGTGCTTTCTTTTTCCCTTCTTCTGGATTCACCGGAGCTGCTTCTTCTCCTTCTTTTGGCTGCACTTGAGAATCTGCAGTAATTAAAATATGGTTGGCATTATACTGTGTATAATCTTCTTTATGATCATTAAAATATTTTTTAATATCTTCTTCTGAAGGTTTGAATTTTTCTGAAACAAATTCATTGTATTTGTTTGACTTCAGCTGCTCTAAGTACTGTTGTCTTAACTGCTCTTCTGTAGCGCCTTGAGCCTCTAAAACTTTCTTGAACTCTTCTTCTCCGCCGATTTGTTCCTTCATGGCATTGATTGTTTCGTCTATTTCTTTTTCATCTACAGTGATTTTGTTGTCTGCCATAATCTTATCCATTACCTTTTGATTGATTAAAGCTTCTGTAACATTTTCTTTCGCTTCCGCTACCATAGTTTTGCCCTGCTGAGTACTTTCGTTGAACATTTCTTCCCCATAGTGCTTTTTAAGATCACCCATATACTTGTTGAGTTCATCTTCCGTAACAACCTGATCTCCAACTGTAGCAACAGCACCTTCCGGTTTTTGCTGGCATCCTGTAGCCAATAATCCAATAGTCGCGGCAGCTAATGCTACCCCCATAATTCTTTTTCTCATACGTCCTCCTAAATAATTCATGCTTTTATTATATCTAATCTATGCGAATCTTCAAAGAATAGATCCTTTGCAACAGATCGATCACAGTATCCAGCTTTTTATCTTTAAAATCCAAATTAATATTCGGTTCTTCTCCCATGCTGAAAGAAAGAAGCTCTCCATATTGTTCGCTTAATGCGCCGATGATCTCAAGGGAGAGATCCTCGATCTTCTCAAACTCCAAAAACAGCCTGCCCTTAAGCTCTCTTACCCGATGAAAACCGGTAAGGCCTGCATAAGATTTTAAAAGAGCAATCTTCATCAGATTTAAAACAGATTTTGGAATATCTCCGAAACGATCGACTAATTCTTCGATCAGATCTTCGTAATCCTCCTGGCTTCTAGTGGAAGCAATCTTTTTATACATATCGATCTTTTCATCCTGATCTCCAATATATGTGGAAGGAATATAACCATCTACCGGAATTTCCACGACGACTTCTTTTCTTTCTTCCGCTTTCTCGCCTTTTGCTTCTCTTACCGCTTCTTCCAGAAGTTTTGCATAAAGATCATATCCAATCGCTGCTACATGCCCGTGCTGGCTTTCTCCTAAGATATTGCCGGCTCCTCTTAGCTCCAGATCCCGCATAGCGATTTTATATCCTGAACCGAACTCGGAGAAATCTTTAATGGCCATCAACCGTTTTTCTGAATTTTCTGCTAGGGATTTTCCTTTTCGATAAGTAAAATACGCGAAAGAACTCCGTTCTCCCCGACCGATTCTTCCCTTTAATTGATAAAGCTGTGATAAACCCATCCTGTCAGCATTGTATATCACCATTGTGTTGACATTTTGTATATCGAGGCCTGTTTCTATAATTGTTGTCGATAAAAGAATATCATATCTCCCTTCTGTAAAGTCCATCATAATCTGTTCTAGGACTTTTTCCTGCATCCGTCCATGGGCAACGGCAATTCTTGCTTCCGGCACTAAATTCTGCAGTTTAGAATGAATATCGTCTATATCTTCTATCCGATTGTAAACAAAATAGATTTGACCTCCCCGGTCCATTTCTCTTCGGACCGCTTCTTGAATCACACTAGGTTCAAATTCTATAATATAAGAGGTCGTCGGATAACGCTCTTCTGGAGGTTCTTCCAATAAAGACATATCCCGAATTCCTACAAGCCCCATTTGAAGGGTACGGGGAATAGGCGTTGCGGAAAGAGTAAGGACGTCCACATCTTCTTTGATCTTTTTCAGCTGTTCTTTATGTTTGACTCCGAAACGCTGTTCTTCATCTACGATCAAAAGCCCAAGATCCTTAAATTCCAGTTTTTTTGAAAGAAGACGGTGGGTTCCCACTACCATGTCTACTACCCCGGTACGTACCCCTTCTATACTATCTTTCTGTTGTTTTGCAGTACGAAATCTTGATAAGACATCGACTCGAACGGGAAAGTTTTTAAAACGTTCTTTTATCGTATGATAATGCTGCTGGGCAAGGATGGTTGTAGGAACCAGAAAGGCCACCTGTTTTCCATCCATAACTGCCTTAAAAGCCGCACGTATTGCTACTTCCGTCTTTCCATAGCCTACATCTCCGCAGAGCAGGCGGTCCATTGGTTTATCCGATTCCATATCTTTTTTAATTTCGTCTATACTTCTAAGCTGGCTGTAGGTTTCTTCATAGATAAAAGACTCTTCGAACTCTTTCTGCCAAGGGGTATCCGGCCCGAAAGCATGGCCTTTTAATTTTGATCTTTTCGCGTACAGCTCGATCAAATCCTGTGCCATCTCATCTACGGATTTCTTCGCTTTCTGTTTTGCCTTAATCCATTCAGTGCCCCCAAGCTTGTTTAATGAAGGTCTTCTTTTTTCGTTACCGATGTATTTTTGTACCAGATTCATCTGATCTGTAGGAATAAAGAGTTTGTCTTGACCGCGATACTGAAGAACAAGATAATCTTTCGTCACACCTTGGACTTCAATTTGGGAAACACCTCTATACTCACCGATACCATGGCTTTCATGAACGACAAAATCGCCGATCTGAAGATCTGTATAGTTGATCAGATCTCTGGAGGTGCTTTTTTTCTTTTTCTTGTGCTGTTTGATCTTCTGTTTTCCATAAATTTCTTTATGGCTGATTATAGAAAACTTTCCGTTCTTATACTCCATGCCAGCCTTAGCATTTCTTTTTGTGATAAAGACCTGCCCTGTTTTAAAGTCCGTATCCAAGTCTTCTACAATGGCCGCTGGGATATTTTCCTTTTCCAAAAGATCATAAAATAAGTAAGCATTTTCTTCAGACTCTGCTAAAAGAATCACTTTAAAGCCGTCATAACTTCTTTTTTCAACAAAACGCACCATTTCATCCATATCCCGGTTGAAAGACGGCGCTTCTGAAGACTCTATTTTGATATTTATTTTCGGATTTAATAATCGTGTTCTTTTTAATAAAGAAGTTGCATTGATGGGCGTGAAATTCTTCATCCGGTCCAAAATTTTTGATGCGGGAAGAAGGATCTCTTCATGGCTTTCGAACACTTCCCCCTGCTCTAACTGATAAGTATATTCTTCTAAATATCGTTGATATTCATTTTGATTTTCATCATAAACCCTTGAAAGATCTTCAAAAAACACAATAGAATCTTCCGGCATATACTCTGGGAAAACTGTATAATCTTTCTCTTTTAAGTACGGAAAGATCAAGTCTAAACTATTTAAACGCAGACCTTCCTTCAAATGATGAACAATCCCGGTGAATTTATCGATAGTTTTCTCCGGATCTCCTTGAAGCATAAAGGGATGGTCTTTGGCTTTTTGTATCTCTTTCTCTAGAGCCCGGATAACAGTATTTCTCATGGAATCTGACAGTATAAGCTCTCTCGAAGGCCCTATACTAAAGGACTCAATGTTTTCCAACGACCTTTGGCTTTCCACTTCGAAGATTCTCATAGAATCGATCTCGTCTCCAAAGAGCTCGATTCGAACAGGATTTTCCATGGACACAGGGAAAATATCTACTATCCCGCCTCGTACTGCAAATTCTCCTTTTGTTTCTACCATAGAGTTTTTCTCATATTTTAAATTCACTAAAATCTCTTGAATCTGTTCTACATTGATTTCTTGATCCAAATCTATTGTAAGACTGCTTTTTTCAAAATCTTTTCTGTTTTGAAGCGGTCTTAGCATGGCCTTTAAGGTAGATACCAATATAAAAGGCTCCTTTCGCATAAGACGGTTCATAACTTTTAATCTTTGTTTTTCGTTTTTGTCCTCTACCACCTTGAGCTCAAAAAAAGAAGTTTCAAGTGCCGGATAATACTCTGCACAATCCTTTTCCATCTCCTGAAACTGTTCATACACTCGCCGTCCTTCTCTTTCATTCTCTACGATAAAAGCTAGAAAACGGCCTGTATGTTTATGGAGTCCATACGCTAGATGAGGCATACTCTCCTTCACCAAACCATGAAGGTAAATCGATTCTTTATCTCCCACTCCTTCTAAGAGTTCTTGATAGGATTTTATGCCTTTCAGCGGATCTATAATAAAGTTTTTCATCTTCCCCTCCAATCTAAGAAACCCGGAGAATCTATCCCGGGTCTTTCTATTTTTTATCTTCACCTTAAGATAAGCTCTGGATCAAAGATCAGAGCTTATCTTGGAGGATCGATTTCATGTTTTATTCCATTAAATCGGCTCATGGTATCTTGAATATTTTCCCTTACTATCATTGCCGCAGCATCCTTCGCATCTTTTATCTCCATGCGAAGAATTCTCTCCTCTTCTTTCGAGAAATTGCTCAGCACAAAAGCAGCTAAGTCCATATAGACCGGCTTTTGTCCAACTGCTATTTTTATTCGAGGAAACTGTTCTGTCTTTATCTCCTTGACGATAGACTTTAATCCGTTGTGGGTTCCTGCAGAACCCTTCTGTTTCACACGGATCGTTCCAAAGGGAATATCGATATCATCGCAGATCACGATAATGTTTTCAGGAGGCAGTTTATAAAAATTTACAGCTTCTCTCACAGCTTCACCTGAAAGATTCATATAGGTTAGCGGTTTCAAAAGAACCACTTCTTCCCCTTCGATTCTTCCCTTGCCCATTAAAGACTTAAATTTGCTGCGGTCTACCGAAATACTATATTCATCGCTTAAAAGATCGATGGTCTGAAACCCCACGTTGTGCCGTGTTTTTTCATATTTGCCCCCGGGATTTCCAAGCCCTACAATTAAATACATTCGTCCTCCTTACATTAAAAGAGAAGAGAAACAGAATCATTGCAATGCACGCGCTGAATCACTTCTGCAAAACTTTTTGAAATATTGACTACCTTTAGTTTCGATGTTTCTTTCATTTTATCCTCTTGAGGTATCGTATTGGTCACAACACATTCTTCCACGCAAGACGCAGCAATACGCTCCATCGCCGGGCCTGAAAGAACACCATGTGTTGCAGTAATCGTTACTTTTTTTGCTCCTTGATCCTTGAGAGCCTCTGCGGCGTTTAAAATCGTTCCTGCCGTATCGATCATATCATCCACAATAATGCAGTCTTTACCCTCTATCTCTCCTATAACATTCATCACTTCTGATACATTTTCTTTCGGTCTTCTCTTTTCGATCATAGAAAGAGGCAGATTTAGTTTTTCGGCAAAAACCCGAGCCCGGCTGACTCCTCCTAGATCAGGAGAAACCACCACCGTTTCTTTAGAATCGATATGCCCTTTAAAATACTCTGCCAAAGCGCCTAGTCCTGTTAGATGATCTACTGGAATATCAAAAAACCCTTGAATCTGTGCTACATGAAGATCCATTGCAATAACCCGGTCGGCTCCTGCCGTTTCAATCATATTTGCCACAAGCTTTGCAGTAATGGGATCCCTTCCCTTGGTTTTTTTATCTTGTCTTGCATAACCATAGTAGGGAATTACTGCAGAAATTCTTCCTGCAGAGGCTCGTTTGCAGGCATCGATTAAAATCAAAAGCTCCATCAGATTATCGTTGGTAGGACTGCAGGTGGGCTGAACAAGATACACATCGCAGCCTCGAATCGATTCCCCGATATTGATATTAATCTCTCCGTCTTTAAACCGGCCCACTTGCAATATACTTTTTTTAATTCCCAAATGATCGCAGATTTCCTCTCCAAAAGCTTCATGAGCCGTTCCAGAAATCACTTTCATCTCATCATAACAGGTAAGCATGTTGTCCTCCTATAATTTACCGTTCTTTTTGCGTTTGTCTACCCATCCGGCAATATTTGCCTGGGTTCCTCTTTCGATGGCTAGTTCTCCTTTTTTAACGGCCTTCGTGATCGTTGAACCTGCTGCGATATAAGCTTCTTCTTCTATTTCGCAAGGAGCTACGATATTCGCATTGCTGCCGATAAAACTTCCACTTCCGACCTTTGTTCTCGCTTTGTTTTTGCCGTCGTAATTGGCAAAAATAACACCACAGCTGATATTGATATTTTCGCCCAAGTCAACATCCCCTAAATAAGCTAGATGGCCTGCTTTTGTTCCGTCGCCTACCGTAGACTTTTTGATCTCTACAAAATCGCCGATATGGACATGTTTTCCAAGTTTTGAATTTGGTCTTAAGTGAGAGAAAGGTCCTACATCTGTACCTTCTCCTATTTCGCTTTCTATAATATAAGAAGATTTAATCACAACTTCGTCGTCTAAGATAGAATCTTTAATAAAGCTGTCCCCGAAAATTTCGCAGGACTCTCCGATTTTTGTCTTTCCAAAAATACGAACGCCGCTTCCGATATAGGTATCCCTTCCGATTTCCACACCCGGTTCTATAAAGGTTCTTTCCGGATCTTCCATCACAACTCCGTCGATCATAAATTTTTCGTTGACTCTTCTCTTCATAATCTTTTCCGCTTCCGCCAGCTGAAGTTTCGAGTTGATGCCGTAGACTTCTTCCACATCATCGATTAAAAACGTAGAGATATTTCCACCCTCTTCTCTTAAGATTTCAAAGATATCTGTAAGATAGAGTTCTCCTTGTTCGTTATCTGTATCCAACTTTGAAATACTGTCTTTTAAGGCCTTTCCTTGAAGAGCCATAATTCCAGAGTTGAACTCTTTTATTTCCAGTTCTTCCTCGCTGCAGTCCTTATGCTCCACAATTTTAAGCATATTTCCCTGCTCGTCTTTGACCACACGGCCGTATCCTGTAGGATCTTCTATAGTGGCTGTCAGCACAGTCGCTATGCTTTTATAATCTTTGTGATAGTCTACAAAGGATTTCAGCGTTTTTCCTGTTATCAAAGGAATATCTCCTGTTAATATAAGCACTGTGTCATCGTCTGCTATCTCTTCTAACGCCAAGCTGACAGCATACCCTGTACCATAGGGAATCCCTTCTCCGATTTCCTGTGTTTTAAAAGACACATTCTCTTCTTGAATCTTTTCTTCCAGAAAAGCTCTGTTTTTTCCTGCGATAATAACATTTTTCGCCGCACCGGCTTCTACAGAAGCATCCAGTACATAAGAAATCATCGTTTTATTTAACAAAGTATGAAGCACTTTAGACTTCTTTGTTTTCATTCTTGTTCCTTCGCCTGCTGCTAATATAATTGATATATCCATTTGGAGTCACTCCTCATTGTTTTCAGAATTTATTTTAACTACTTTTCATTATACTATATTTGAGCAGCTTTTTTATAATCAGAATGTTTACAATACTGCAAAGCTGTCATCTGCTCCATTTATAGATTAGAATTATGCTATAATTATAGAAGATATTTCACCATCCTAACAATAAAGGAATTACAGGAGGACATTATGTTTGAATTTGATCTTAAAGATAATAATACATTTCATAAAATACATTTTATAGGAATTGGCGGAGTCAGTATGAGCGGAATCGCTGAACTGCTTCATGCCCACGGTTTTGAAATAACAGGCTCGGACCGAGAAGATTCCGATTCTGTTCAGCACTTAGTTTCCATCGGAGCAAAAGTTGCCGTTGGACAAAAAGCAGAAAACATCGAAGATCCGGACCTTGTGATCTATACAGATGCAATCCTTCCAGAAAACGAAGAACTTATCGCTGCAAAGAAACTGTCTGTACCCGTAGTCACAAGAGGTGTATTTTTAGGTGCTTTAATGCGTAATTACAAATACTCTATCGGAGTTTCCGGCTCTCACGGAAAATCTACCACGACCAGCATGATCGCAAAAATACTTATCAATTCCGAAGTTGACCCCAATATCCTGATCGGAGGAAAGCTGGATGAAATCGCCGGAAATGTCCACTGCGGAAAAAGCGATTATTTAGTAACAGAGGCCTGCGAATTCAAAGGAAATATTCTCCATTATTATCCTTCCATGGCGATCATTCTCAATATCGATGAAGATCATTTAGATTATTTTAAAGATATCAACCATATCGTAAGCACCTTTATCGGCTATATGAAAAATCTTGACGAGAATTCTAAAGCTCTAATCAACGGAGATGACGAAAACTGTTCGCCTCTTTTAGATCATGTCAAAGGCGAAGCCATTACCTTCGGTCTCAAAAACCCGGAAGTAGACTATCACATTAAAAACATTACCTTTACAGATAAGGGATTTCCTTGTTTCGACATCGAAAGCGATCGCTTCGAGAAAAACGGCGATTCCAAAATCCAGCGTTTCGAATTGGGCATTTTAGGAAAGTATAATACTTATAATTCCTCTGCTGCCATTATCGCCTGCTACGAAACAGGAATCTCTTTAGACTATATAAGAGAACATATCAAAGCCTACCGCAATCTTCACCGCAGAATGGAAATTATCGGCGACTATAACGGGACAACTATAATGACAGACTACGGCCATCATCCTATCGAGATCAAAGCCACTTTAAGCGCTTTGAAACCCCAAACAAAGGGCAGACTTTTCTGTGCATTCCAACCCCATACCTACAGCCGTACCAAACTTTTAATGGACGACTTTGCAGAGGCTTTTTACGATGCAGACGAAGTCATCGTAACAGAAATCTATGCAGCCAGAGAAAATTTCGATCCTACTGTTCATTCTCTTGATTTGGTAGAGCGGTTAAAAGAAAATAATGTAGCTGCAAAATATTTTAAAACTTTTACAGAAGCTCAAGATTATATGGAGTCTAAAGTGGAGAAAGACGACATTGTCTTAACGACCGGCTGCGGAAACCCGGATATTTTAGCAAAAATGATGGCAGGACTTGTTAAATGAAATACAAAAATATCCTCTTCGATTTAGACGGAACGATTGTAAAATCTGAAAAAGGTATATTCAACTCTATCCGCCATGCCCTAAAAGAGTATTCTTTTGAAAATATCTCCGATGAAAAACTTTTACCCTTTATCGGTCCTCCATTAATCGATTCCTTTCAGAAAGAATTTGATTTTAATGAAGAAAAAGCAATGGAAGTTGTAGGGAAATATCGGGAACATTATTCGGAGACAGGTCTGTTCGAAAACGAAATCTATAACGGAATAGAAGAATTATTAAATCAGCTTCACGAAAAGTGCCAGCTGTTTATCGTAACGACAAAACCCCAGCCCTTTGCTGAAAAGATTTTAGCTCATTATGATCTAAAAAAACTTTTCAAAAAAATCTATGGCCCGACCTTTGACGGGAAGCATAATGATAAAAGAGAACTGATGCATTTCGCCTTGGAAGATTCAAACTTAAATCCTTCCGACTGCCTGATGATCGGCGACCGCTGCTATGATATGGAAGCCGCTGCTGTAAACCATGTAGATGCTTTAGGTGTTCTTTACGGCTACGGAGATAAAAAAGAGCTTCTAGAAAGCGGAGCCTTGACCACCGCTTCCAATGCTGAAGAAATACTAGCATTTATTAAGCAGAGATAGGAGCAGAGGAAAGAAAGAAAAAAGAGCAGCAGAGTATAGGAGTGAGAGAGTATAAGAGCGGAGATATAGAAGAAACATGGGACGTGTTTCATATATAAGATTTTCTAAAAATAATTCTCTTTTTATAGAATAATAAAAAAAATCAAAAAATATTTATATTATAATTAAAAACAGCTAAGTATACTTATCCTATGAAGAAAATGAATGTATTTTTCATTTTCCACCACAACTCCGCTCTATCACTCTTGAAGCCCTAGCTCAAATCAGGCATTTTGATTTGATTGCAGGTCTCATGCCACTCATTTCCCAAGAATGGTGTTTTCCCAGGATTGGATAGAAATGATCGGCCCCGCTCTCACACTCTTCTTTAAGCTCTCCCCTCTTTTTTCAACAACAGGAGTATATTATGGACACCATCCGAAAAGAACTTTTTACAATGGAGGACCTAGGCTATAATGACTTTATCAAAAGGCTTATTCCAACAGTAGAAGAAGAAAGAATCATCGGTATCCGAACGCCTCTTCTTCGAAAATATGCTAAAAACTTGATGAAAAATGATACAGAAAAAGCCCAGGGATTCTTAAAAGAGCTGCCTCATTATTATTATGAAGAAAATAATCTCCACGGCTTTTTAATCGAAAATATAAAGAATTTCGATTCTGCACTCGCATTAACAAAGGAGTTTCTCCCTCATATCGATAACTGGGCTACCTGCGACAGTTTTTCGCCAAAAATATTTAAAAAACACCCTGAGAGGATGTTTAAAGAGGCTAAGAATTGGATAAAATCTACACATACCTATACAATCCGCTATGGTATAGGCGTTTTTCATTCTAATTTCTTAGATAAAGATTTCCAGCCGGAAATCTTAAGATTCATCTCCCGTATAGAGTCTCGAGAATACTATGTAAACATGATGATCGCCTGGTTTTTCAGTTCCGCAGTGATCAAACAAAAAAAGGCAGCCTATCCCTATTTAGAAGAGCAGACCCTCGACAAATGGACTCATAATAAGACCATTCAAAAGTGTATCGACAGCTTTAGAATTACAGAAGAAGAAAAGAGACATTTGCGAAAACTCAGAATCAAATAAGGAGAACCCTCATGAAAGATAAAAATACAAGTGCAGCGAAAAAACGTGCAGGAGAAATGCAGATCTTGTACGAAGAAGTTCTGCAGGATAATCATGAATTTCGTAAATTTATCAGAAGTTTCAAAGAGAAAAAGCTCCGTTTAGATTTATTAACTCAATACTATTCCAGTAATTGGAAAACCGATCGGGATGTAATCTATGCCCAAGACAAAGAATATGAAAAATACACCATCCTTTCAGAAGACCCTGTCTTCAATGCCATTGAAGAGCAGATTATACTTATGAAAGAATTAACCGACCTCTTAAATCAATACTAAGGAAAGTGAGGAAGGGTAAAAACAGAGTGAAAGAGTGGAGTGGGGAGAGTATAGTGACCCCCAAAAGTTGGACTTGGTTTTCGAAAACAATTAAATTAGTTTGCTGCTATTTTATTTAACTCCTTTCTGGTTTTGGCTGTCAAGAGCAGAAGCGTAGC
>NZ_JBQKLI010000028.1:0-16918 GCF_052116305.1 Gallicola sp. Sow4_E12
TTGTTCATCTCCTCAGTTAGGTATTTGTTGGTACTTTTATTTTAACCGAGGACGAGCATTTTGGCTCATTTTTTTTGATTTTTCTTTTTACACCATTATACGGACTTTATCATTCCCCATTCAACAAAAGATAAAGGTGAGTATTCAAGCGTTATAGCAAGAATGGAGGAGGAAGAGGGCTTTCCTAAAATTGTAAGGCTTGGCACAGAAGGTAGCTTAAAGGTTACTAAAACAAACCTCAAAGAGGCTGTAATTAAGGAAATAGAATCTAATTATTTAGATACAAATTAATTGTTGAGAAAATTTAATAAACTAGAGGAAACTAGGAGGTTATTTATAAATGAACGAGAGAACTAGAGATAATCAAACAGGAATCAATGTGCAACAAAAAGCCAACATGATTTGGAATATAGCAGATATACTTAGGGGGCTTTATAAACCTCATGAATATGGAAAAATCATCTTACCAATGACCATAATTAAAAGATTCAATGATGCTTTGTATTTAACTAAGGATAAGGTTATTGAAACCTACCAAGAGGTAAAAGATTTTGATTTGCCAGATAAATTTTTAAGGGAAGCATCAGGATATGAATTTTATAATACAAGTCCATATACTTTTACAAATTTAATAGCAGATTCAGAAAACATAGAAGACAACTTTAGGGAGTTTTTAAATGGTTTTTCTGAAAACGTCATAGATGTTTTAGAAAGCTTTGATTTTGATAGGGAAATAAGCAAACTTGCAAATGCAAATATGTTGTTTTTGATAATACAAGAATTTAATAAAAAAGAATCCTATATGGGACCTGATCAAATTTCTAGTGTAGATATGGGGTATGTATTTGAGGAATTAGTAAGAAGATTTTCTGAATCCTATGATGAAGAAGCAGGAGAGCATTTCACATCTAGAGATATAATTTACCTTATGACAGATTTATTAATTTCAGAAGATAAGGAAGTTTTATTAAAGGATGGGGTATATAGGACAGTATATGACCAGACTATGGGAACTTCACAAATGTTGGGAGCCATGGAAGAAAGATTAAAAGATTTAGACAAAAATGCCAGGGTAACTCTTTTTGGACAGGAGGTAAATCCAGAAACCTATGCTATAGCCAAGGCAGATATGCTTATTAGAGGTGGAGATTCTCAAAATATGAAACTTGGAAACACATTAACAGAAGATGCCTATAAAGATTATACCTTTGATTATTGTATATCCAATCCTCCTTTTGGTATAGACTGGAAATCAGAAAAAGATGCAGTTGAAGAAGAAGCCAAGCTGGGAGATAGGGGAAGGTTTGGAGTAGGCCTTCCCTATGTCAATGATGGACAGCAGCTTTTCGATTTAAATGGAATAGCTAAATTAAAAGATACAGGCAGAATGGCCATAGTACACAATGGCTCGCCCCTCTTTAGTGGTGCAGCTGGAAGTGGACCTAGTGAAATTAGAAGGTATATGATTGAAAATGACTGGCTAGAAGCCATAGTACAACTTCCAAATGACAGTTTTTATAATACAGGAATAACTACTTATATATGGATAATGTCTAAGAACAAGCCAAGCCATAGAGTAGGTAAAGTTCAATTAATAGACGCTTCTAAGACTTTTGAAAAGAGAAGAAAATCCATAGGAAATAAAAGAAACGATATTACAGCTCATTGTAGGGAAATGATTATAAAAGCCTATGGTGATTTTCTAAACAAGGAATATGTTGAGGAAAATAAAGTTTGTGAGTCAAAGATATTTGACAATATAGATTTTGGATATAATGAAATAACTATAGAAACACCTCTAAGACTTAAATTTGAAATAGATGAAGCAGGAATAGAAAGCTTTAAAGAGGAAACTCAATATAAAAACCTAGGCAAATTAACAAAGGCACAGAAAAGAGGAAAGACTGAAGAGGAAATAAAGGAACTTATAAAAGTGGGAGAAGAAAATCAAAAGGAAATAATAGACCTACTTAAAGGCTTAATAGGACAAGTATGGCTAGATAGGGATGAGTTTGTAAAAATGATAAACAAACTTTTCAAGAATAAGGCTATAGAACTTAGGGCTCCTTTAAAAAATGCCATAATAAAGGTATTTGGACGACATGATGATGAGGCTAACATATGCAAAAATACTAAAGGAGAGGTAGAGGCTAATAGTGATCTACGAGACACAGAAAGAGTTCCCTTAGATGAGGACATAGACCAATACTTTAATAGAGAGGTTAAACCCTATAATCCAGAGGCTTGGATAGACAAGGAAAAAACTGTAGTAGGCTATGAAATACCCTTTACAAGATACTTTTATAAATTTGAAGAACCAGAACCAGCAGATATTATTTCAAGTAGAATACTAACATTAGAAGTAGATATAACTGCATCACTAAGAAAGCTATTTAGTGAGGACGGTGAAAGAATTGACTAGAAAGATGAAAGATAGTGGGGTTGAATGGATAGGGGAGATACCTGAGGATTGGGAAATTATAAAAGTTAAACAATTATTTAAAATAGGTCGTGGAAGAGTTATAGCAAAAACTGAATTAGATGAAAAATATCCATATCCTGTTTATTCATCACAAACAAAAAATGATGGAATATTAGGTTATATACAAACTTATGATTTTGAAGGACCAAGGTTAACTTGGACAACAGATGGTGCAAATGCTGGAACAGTTTTCATTAGGGATGGAAAATATAATTGTACTAATGTTTGTGGTACATTAGAATTAAAAGATGAAATAAATGATTTGCAATATTTGAAATATACATTAGAGTATATCGCTATTTTTCATAAAAGGGCAGATACTAATGGATATAAAATAATGAATAATGAAATGGCTAATATAGAAATAGTATTACCATCAGAACATAAACAAAAAGCAATAGCAGATTTCCTAGATAAAAAAGTATCAGAAATAGATAATATAATATTTAAAACTAAAAAAGCCATAGAAGAATATAAAAGATATAAACAATCTCTTATAACAGAAACTGTAACAAAAGGATTAGATGAAAATGTTCAGATGAAAGATAGTGGAATTGAATGGATAGGGGAGATACCTGGGCACTGGGATTTAGTTAAAATTAATAGAGTTACTCGGTCATACTCAGGAGGAACACCTTCAAGGGATATTAAAGAATATTGGGAAAATGGTGATATAAATTGGATGTCTTCGGGGGAAGTAAATGATAGAATTATATACGATACAAAAGAAAAAATAACTAAATTAGGATTAATTAATTCATCTGCGAATTATTTTCCAGTAAACACGGTTATGGTAGCATTGAATGGTCAAGGAAAAACAAAAGGTATGTCTGCAATATTGAAGGTAAAAACGACAGCAAACCAGTCATTAGTTGGATTTATATGTTTTGAAGACAGATTAGATTATAGATATTTAAATTATTGTTTTATAACTTCATATTCTTATAATAGAAGCTATTTAGCAGGTGGTAATAAAAGGGATGGTATAGCGGCAGGAGAGTTAAAACAAAGTAGAATACCATTACCAAACATATTTGAACAAGAACAAATAGCCTCATACCTAGACAAGAAAACCAACCAAATAGACCAAATAATCTCATCAAAAGAAAAATTACTAAGAGAAATGGAAGCCTATAAAAAATCACTAATATATGAAACTGTAACTGGAAAAAGAGAGGTGAAATAATTGGAATATAAAGAGATAAGATTTGAAAAGGATATAGAAAGTTACCTTTTAAATTATGGTGGATATGAAAAAGGGAATATGGATACTTATGACAAGGAAAAAGCTATAGATATGGAAACTTTCCTTAGATTTATTCAGACAAGTCAGCCTAAGGAATGGGAAAGATATGAAAAGATTTATAGAGAAAAGTCAGAAGAAGCCATATATAAAAGATTTGATGAATCGGTCAAGATGCATGGTCTTTTAAGTGTTTTAAGAGATGGAGTTACTGATAGGGGTATTAGGTTTAAATTTGCTTTCTTTAAGCCTGAAAGCACCTTAAATCAAAAAGTAATCGACAATTATAATAACAATATATTAACTTTAACCCGCCAATTTTATTATTCAAGTCAAAATAGAAATTCAATAGATATGGTCCTATCTTTAAACGGTATTCCAATAATAGGCCTTGAACTTAAAAACCAACTAACAGGACAAACTGTAGACAACGGAAAGTATCAGTTTATAGAAAATAGGAGTCCAAGGGAAAAATGCTTTAACTTTAACACTAGGTTCCTAGTATACTTTGCCCTAGACCACTATGATGTGGAAATGACTACTGAATTAAAGGGAAGGGACACCTTCTTCCTACCCTTCAATCAAGGCTCAAATGGTGCTGGAAATGTAGGGGGTAGAGGAAATCCTCCTAACCCTGATGGATATTCTACATCATATTTATGGGAGAAAGTATTAAAGAAAGATACTTTATTAGATATAATTCAAAGGTTTATGCACCTAGAAGAAAAAACAGAGACTAAAGTGGTAAAAGGAAAAGAAGTAAAAAAGACTAGAAGAAGATTAATATTTCCTAGATACCATCAACTAGATGTAGTAAACAAACTTATAGAAGATGTTAGAATTAAAGGGACAGGTGAAGATTATTTAATTCAACATAGTGCTGGTTCTGGTAAAAGTAATTCCATAGCTTGGCTTGCCTATGGGCTTTCAAACCTCCATGATAAAGATGACCAAGCTATATTTACTTCTGTCATAATAGTTTCAGATAGAAGAGTTTTAGATAGTCAGCTGCAAGAAACCATTATGAGCTTTGATCATACTCCTGGAGTAGTTGAAACCATAGGAAAGGACAAGACTTCACAGGATTTAAAGGATGCTATAAATAATAATAGGAAGATTATAGTAACAACCTTACAAAAATTCCCTGTTATCTATGAGGAAGTAGATGAATCTAAAGGCAAGAGGTATGCAGTAATTGTAGATGAAGCCCATCAAAGTCAATCTGGATCTAGTGCCAAGATGCTAAAGACAGCTTTAGCTGATACAGAAGAAGCCCTAAGGGAGTTTGCAGAAATTGAAGGCATGGATGAAGAAGAAGCCCTAGACAATGAAGATAAATTAGTAGAGGAAATATTATCCCATGGTAAACATAATAATCTATCTTTCTTTGCTTTTACTGCCACACCTAAAAAAGAAACTATAGACCTATTTGGAACAGAAAGGGAATATGGAAACAAATCTGCCTATCATAACTATTCTATGAGACAGGCCATAGAAGAAGGTTTTATTTTAGATGTACTTCAAAATTATATGACCTATAGTACTTGCTATAAAATAGCTAAAGATACAGAAGAAAATCCAGAAGTACCTTCTTCAACAGCAGTTAGAACTATTAATAGATTTGCATCCTTACATCCCCATAATCTTCAACAAAAAACACAAATAATTGTAGAACAATTTAGAGATATTACTAAAAACAAAATCAACGGTAGAGGAAAAGCTATGGTGGTAACAGCTTCAAGACTTCATGCTGTTAGATATTATCATGAAATTAAGAATTATATAGAAATTAAAGGCTATGATGATTTAGAGATTTTAGTAGCCTTTTCTGGAGTTATTAAAGATAAGGGCGTAGAATTTACAGAGGAAAAAATGAATAAAAGAAAAGATGGGTCAACTATAAAAGAAAGTCAATTGCCTACGGAATTTGCAAGTGATGATTTCAATATGTTGATAGTGGCTGAAAAGTATCAGACTGGTTTTGACCAACCACTACTTCACACAATGTTTGTAGATAAAAGATTAAGAGGGGTAAAGGCAGTACAGACACTTTCCAGATTAAATAGAGTTACACAAGGGAAAGAGGACACCTTTATTTTAGACTTTGTTAATACTAAAGAGGAAATAGAAGAAGCTTTCAAACCCTACTATGAAGCCACTATTTTAGATGAAACAATAAATGTAAATCTTATATATGATACTCAAATATTATTAAGGGAAGCTAGACTTTACAATGATGAGGATATAGAAAAGTTTACTAATATTTATTATAAGGAAGGCAAACAGACAGCTACTGATTTGGGAAAGATAACTAGTTTGATTAAACCTATAATAAATAGATATCTTGAATTATCGGAAGAAGATCAGTTTAAATTCAGAAAAGACATTAGAAACTTCAACAAATGGTATTCCTATATAATTCAAATAACTAGAATGTATGATAAAGACCTTCATAAAGAATATGTATTTACTTCATATCTACAAAAATTGATTCCAAGTCCTGAGAGAATAAGT
This sequence comes from Gallicola sp. Sow4_E12, assembly GCF_052116305.1. NCBI lineage: Bacteria > Bacillati > Bacillota > Tissierellia > Tissierellales > Peptoniphilaceae > Gallicola > Gallicola sp. Sow4_E12. The sequence continues at coordinate 6,240 of NZ_JBQKLI010000028.1, forward strand.
TTAGATTTAGATGGAAAGTTGAAACTTGAATTTTACAAACTAGATAAGACTTTTGAAGGAGATATTAGCATAATAGCAGATCCGACTATTGGATATGGAGAACTAGATGCTGGAAGTAAACCTAAGGAAGACGAAGACTATTTAGATGAAATAATCAATCGTATAAATGAAAGATATCATGGAGACTTTACAGATCAAGATAGGGTAGTTATAGATTTTATATATAAAGAAGCAAGTCAAGGGCTGAGAAAAGAATCCTTAACAACTTATGCTAAGAAAAATGATAGCGAGGTATTTAAAAAGAGCATATTTCCTAAGGATTTTGAAGATATTGCATTCAAATTATATAAAGAAAATAAAGATAGAAACAATTCATTTAAGAAATTGTTTCAAGATAAGGAATTTTATAATGCAGCTATGTCTGCTGTAGGAGAGATGATTTATAAAGATTTGAGAAGTTAGGAACATAAGATTAAAGGTAAAGCTACTAATAAAAATCAAAAGGGGGTAAAAGAATGTCAACAATTTTCCATAGCACATCAGAAATGTTAAAAAGTATATTAGATTCTGTAAAGAGTGGTAGAACACAACTTCCTGATTTTCAAAGAGGTTGGGTTTGGGATGATGAAAGAATAAGAAATCTTTTAACAAGTATTTTAAAATCATATCCAATAGGAGCTGTAATGCTGTTAGAAACAGGAGGTTCAGGTATCAATTTTAAACCCAGAGTAGTAGAGGGATTGATATTAGACAAAGAAGTCACACCACAAAGATTGATTCTAGATGGCCAACAGCGTATTACATCATTATTTCAAACTTTATATTTAGAAGAGCCAGTTAAAACTAGGGATAGTAGAGGGAGCGACATAAAAAGACGATACTATTTAGATATAAATATTGCAACAGATGAGTATGGAGATAAGGATGAAGCTATAGTTTCTGCACCAGAAGATGGAATAATTAAAGGTAAAGGAAATGTTGTATTACACGATTATTCTACTAAAGAAAAAGAATGTGAAGCAGGCATGCTGCCTATTCATTATTTATTCAAACCAGAAAAATTACTAGAATGGCAAAATATATATTTTAATATTGAACGATCAGATGAACGGTCTAATAAATGGAGTAAGTTTATGGCTGATGTTTTTTCAGCCTTTAATAACTATCAAGTGCCAGTAATAACAATGCTAAATACGACTCCTAAAGACGCAGTCTGCCAAGTATTTGAGCATGTGAATACAGGTGGAGTTACATTGACTGTATTTGAGTTACTGACAGCTTCATTTGCAGCAGAGGATTTTTCTTTGAGAGAAGATTGGGAAAAAAGATATAATCAAAAATTAAATAAGGATGAAAGATCTTTTAGTAATGATCCAATATTGAGTAAATTAAGTAATACTGATTTTCTACAAGCTATCGCATTATTAACAACCTATGATAGAAAAAAGAAAAGGCCAAATGCGGCAGTTAGTTGTAAGCGAAAGGATATCTTAGACCTAACAGTTGAGAATTATAAAAATTGGAGTAATATTGTAGAAGAAGCTTTCTATCAAGCTGCACAATTTTTAATGGAATTGAAAATATTTAGAAGACGGGATATACCTTATCCATCTCAATTAATACCTTTAACGGCAATATTTGCTGAATTAGGAAATAAAGCAAGAGACAAAAGTGTTAGAGATTCAATTGCCAGATGGTATTGGTCAGGAGTATTTGGAGAACTATATGGATCGGCTACAGAAACAAGATTTGCCAAGGATTTACCCCAGGTTATCCATTGGATAAATGGAGGAGAACTTCCAGATACGATTAAGGAGGCTAATTTTGAGATAGATAGACTTATAACTTTAAGAACAAGAAATAGTGCTGCTTATAAAGGAATATATGCTTTGTTGATGAAGGAAGGTTGCCATGATTTTATGTCAGGAGTATCTATTGATCTTCAGACATATTATAGTGAGAGTATAGATATACATCATATTTTTCCCACAAGGTATTGTAACAGCAAAAACATAAGTAGGGATTTGTATAATTCAATTATTAACAAAACACCTTTATCAGCTAGAACTAACCGTTCAATTGGTGGGAATGCACCAAGCAAATACCTGAAAATTTTAGAGCAAGAAAAAAACATCAGACCTGAAATATTAAATAACATGCTAGAAACACACCTAATTGATGTAGAAGCTATAAGAAGTGATGATTTTGAAATATTTTTTCAAAAAAGAAAACAAGCCTTATTTAATATCATTTTAAAAACAATGGATAATTAAATTATTTGATAACAATATAGACTTAGCCAAGGATAGGGCTCCAGACCATGAAAAGATGGGCAAGGGCATAACCCTAACAAGAGAGGAACTAAAATCTTTAAGAGAACTTTTAAATGGGATGGATCTATAAAATCTGAAAATGGGGGAAATGTTATGGACTATCAAGAGCTTCTAAATAATATAAAAAATGAATTTCCTGACAAGGCTATAGATATAATTGAAGGCCTTGAGCTTCTTAGAATGTTAATTGATGATACTGTTGAAACCATTGGGGAAAAAGTTAATGAATCTTTTTTAGAAAAACAGTATGATAAGCTACCCTACTATTCAAGGTTGGCGGAGGAAATGGAAACTTATGAAAAAAAGCTGAAAGAAGTTATCGACATTTTGGATATAGAAGATTTGGAACTGGAAGATAAAAAAGAAGAAGTTGATGAAGAAAATGAAATACCAGACTATGATAAATATGCAATAGACAAGAATATAGAATACAGCCTATATGAGAACTTTACCCATAAAAGACCATATGGCTTTAAACTGATTGATGATAGGCTCATAAGAGTAAAAACATGGCAAGAAATGTTGATTAAGGTTTGCGAAAACTTAATAGAAGTTGATGAAGAAAAGATTATAGGATTTGAAGAACTTGAACATATGAATGGGAAAAAGAAAAAGTATTTTTCAAGCAAACCAAAAGGAATGCGGAATCCTAAAAGAGTTGCAAATAAAATATATGTTGAAACAAATCAAAGTGCAAATTCTATTAGGAACCTTTTAATAAAAATATTGAAAGAGTATGGATTAAAGACAGGTGACTTAAAAATTTATTTAAGAGCTGATTATACTGAAATAAATAAAGGTAAGGGTAAGAATTAGTAGGCATTAAAAAACCTTAAATAAGGGATAATTGACATTTAAAAGCCCAAGGGATTGATATCCCTGGCCTTTTACTGTAGAAAGGAGCTATTCAGATGACTATAGGATGGAATTTTTCACCCTATAATTATGGGAGAAGACAGGGGATATCGGATTCAGGAGTGGAAACTTTTAGAGGGGATAGGTATCGACATTTAGCTAAGGAGATTTGTCAAAACTCTCTAGATGCAATAAAAAAAGATAAAGAAACAGTAAAAATTGATTTTCAGCATATTGAAATTGATAAAAAAGATATCCCAGGATATGAGAGATATATAAAAGTATTCAATCAGTGCTATGAAACTAGCAAGAATGGATCTGGAAAGGTAAAGGATTTTTTTGCCTACAGCAATGAGATTTTAGCTAAAGAGAAAATAAGCGTTTTAAGAATAAGTGACTTTAATACAACTGGATTAACAGGCTCTAAAGAGGAAAAGGATACTGCTTGGAATGATTTAATCAAGGCAGCAGGTATATCTAATAAGGGCGGGGAGGCAGGAGGAAGCTTTGGCATTGGGAAATATGCAGCCTTTGCCTGCTCAAACCTGCGTACTATCTTCTATAATACATATGATGAAGATGGAATAGAGGCCAGTCAGGGCGTTACAGAAGTCATAAACTTTATGGATGTAGATGCAAAGGAAAAAGAGGGTGAAGGCTACTATGGTCTTGGTAGCAAGAACTTACCTATATTTAGTCAGTTAAAACTAGATCCAAATTTTGATAGAGGGCAAAGAATGGGGACTGACATATATATCATTGGATTTATAGAGCAGGATGATTGGGCTGAATCAATAGTTTATTCTGTTATAGATAGTTTTCTAATAGCTATTTATAATGGGAGACTAGAAGTAAAAGTGGGAGATATCTTAATAAACAAATCAACCTTAGAGGATATAGTTGAAAATAAGCTGAATTATAATAAGTCTGGAAGGAATAGAAATTCTTTAGAGTTTTATAAGGTATTAACATCTGAAGAAACAATTGTTAATACCTTTTCACTTGATGCTAGTGGGGGAGGTCATCTTGGAGAATTCAAAGTTTATTTGTTGGTAGATAATGAACTAACAAGTCGCAGGGTTCTAATGTCTAGAATAAATGGAATGAAGGTATTTGAGCAGGATAGATTTCCTAGGGGGATACCTTTTTCAGGAATTTGTATTTTGCAAGATAAGAAAATAAATGATTATTTTAGAAAGATGGAGACTCCTGAACATGATGCTTGGAAGGCAGATCAATTTTCAGAAAATCCAAAAGAAATTAGACAGGCTAATGAAACTAGATTAAGCCTTATTAAACAAATTAGAGAGGAACTTAATAGATTGGCTAAGGAAACTACCCTAGATGAAACAGATGTAGGCGACCTTGGTATACTATTACCTGATTTAGAGGATGACCTTTTAGGAAGTAAAGGTAAAGATGAATCATTAACAAATGAAAATACAGAATCTAAAGTCAATATAAAGATTGAAGATGAATCACAAAATAAGAAAATGCCAGTATATGGTGAAGAAACTGGGGAAGGAGACTTTGATCCTCAAGGTCCTGGACAAGGAGGGGGTAAATCAACCTACAGGGATGGTAGAAAAGGTGTGGGAAGACAAAGGATTGCTACAAACTATTTTAATATTAGAATGTTTCAAATAAGTAGTTCTAAGTACCGGATGGTTTTAAAAAGTCGTCATGATTTGGAAGAAGCAGAATTGCTTGTATCAGCGGTTGGTGAAGATAGGAGAACAAGGTTAAACATAGGAATAAACAATGCAGTAGATAAAACTAATAATATAGATTTGGAAATAAAGAACAAGAGAATTTCCCTAGGGGATATAGCAAAGGATAATGAATTTATTATTGATTTTCAGCCAGATATTATTGAACAATTATCTATGGAGGTGGTAATTTATGCAACTTAAAGAAAGATACCATCCATATCCTGTTTTAGCCCCTTATACAAATGATTATCTAAATAGTGAATTTAGAATAGAGTCTTTAGAAGATAAAACCATGGGCAAAGAATATCTATTTGAAATTGAACTAAATATTATGAATCGTGGGCTAGAGAACCTGATCAAGGAAAACAAAGCTGAGTATGTCATTCATGTAGAGTGTTCCAAGACTTCTTTTAGGGAGGTTTTTACAAGTGATTTATCAAAGATCGAAATTAGGATTGATTTTTTCAGCTTAGATGGCAAGGTTGAATTTTCACCATTTATAATAGCAAAGGAAAATATTTTAAACTATAAAGATGGCTCATTTGATCCTATCTTTGACGAATTTTCATTTAACATAAACAAAGGACAGTATTTAGCCATAGGTAATAGAGCTATTATTTCAATTATTAAAGATAAGGATGATCTAAAACAATTATCATCTATAATTAGAATTGCCCAGGTAGCAGATTTAGAAAAAGAAACAAAGGTAAATCTAGAGGGAGATAGGATACAAATAATGGTATCCAATGAAACCTATGAAATGTACACATATGCTAGTAGAAACCACAATAGACTTAGAATTTTACATAGTATGATTGTACTACCAGCATTAATCTATGTTTTATATGAGTTAAAAGAAGACTCAGGAAATGATTTTGAACAATATTCAGATCGTAGATGGTTCCAGGCTTTAGAAGTCAGGATGAAGGAACTAGGAATTAATTTAGACAGCAATTTATTTAGTGCAAAATCACCTTACGAATTAGCTCAGATTTTATTAGATTATCCCACAAAGGATGCTTTAGATAAAATATATGAAGCAGATCAGGAGGAAAATTAAATGAAACTATATTATATGAGACAAGAAATATTAGAAGATTTAAAGAATAATATAGCTCATAATATTGAAAACTATAGTAATGAAAGTAATCAATGGATAATTGATCAATATGAAAATCCCTTTTTAGAATATAAGAAGACAGTAGATGATTTTGAGCTATTAGTTGACCCAAAGGATGTAGGGTCTTCTGATATGGAGAATGTTAGAATACTTCATAGCAATTTGAAATTTTTAACAAAATCTGAGGCAGCTGATGAAAGACTTTGGACAGGCTTGACATATTCTGTGTTTTGGAATTTTATGAAGGAAAGGTGGTCAAGTAGACCATCAAAAGAAGAAAAACAGATAGGTAACAGGTATTTTTTAACGGGTGGCTCATCTAATAGAAGAGCATTACTTATGAATACCATATCAAGATATTGGTGGATAGGAGAATTAATATACGATGAGGATAATATTAAAAATCCTTATTATTTAATTGAAGTATTTAGAGGTGATTTTACAACAAATGTTCATACCCTGTTGTCTAGCAATTTTACTAGCAACACTAATATATTAAAAGGTGTATTAAGACCTATGCTTGAATATAAAGAGGTTAATGGTAGTTTATCTAGGGAAGAATTTCAGGCTATTATTAGATATGCTAATCTTATAGGTGGAAGCTACCTTCTAGATTATCTGTCAACAGAAGAAATAGAGGAAAAAATATGTTTATATATTGATAACACGATAAGTCAAAATCTAGAGGTGGATAGGTTACACTTAGTTGGACAGATTTCTTAAGGTCATATAAAATTAAAACAATAAGACTAAGGAGAATCTGAATATGGCTAAAAGAAAGCGTAGAGAATTCACGGATGAGTTTAAAAATCAAATAGTGCAGCTTTATCTAAATGGCAAGTCAAAGTCGGAGCTTGCAAAAGAATATGACTTACCGTTGTCTTCACTAGGAAGATGGATTAAACAGCATCAGGAAACAGGCTCATTCAAAGAGAAAGATAACCGCAGTGAAGAAGAAAATGAGCTCCTAGAGCTTCGTAAAGAAAATCAAAGACTTAAGATGGAAAATGATATGGACAATTAGCTATTTAATTTCTTTTGGGTTATCCTATGGATATACAAAATACTTTTGGGATAGTGATGGAGTTTTAAATCTACCATTTGCTATCTTCTGTTTGTGGCTATTTGGTATAATGTTTCTTGCAGTAATTCTGCTAGGGGGAGTTATATTTAAGAGCAGTTATGGATGTCTTATGTTTATAGGAGCTTTTATAGTCACTCTTTTTTTATTGAATATTTTACCAAAGCTTCAGAAATATAATCCCATTGGATTAGCATCAAAAAATATGTCGCTTCTTGCTGGAGATATAATTCCAAAAGATTTAATGGCAATGGCTATTGTAAGTATTGGAATTATAATTTTATCTATTTTCACTGCAATAAGAGTATTTAATAAAAAGCAGATATAGAAGAATTTACAAATATAATTTAAAATTTAACACTTAAAAATCCAGATGAAAATAAAAATTCATCTGTTTTTTTATGCTTAAACTTAGGTACCGAATTTACGATAAATTTAGTTGACAAGATTTAATTATGGTGTTAAGCTATGACTATAAAATAAATATAGTCATAGGGGGTGGAGGTGAGTTATGGCAACACCATTTGATGAAAAAGAAAAGGAACTTATAAGAAAAAAATTAAAGGAAGTAGCAGAAGAATGCCTATTGAAATATGGTGTGAAAAAAACTACTGTTGATCAACTCGTACAAATGGCAGGCATATCAAAGGGATCTTTCTATAATTTCTATTCTGCAAAGGAAGTTTTGTTTTTTATAGTATTAGAAGAATATCAAAAATCTCTTATAAGTAAATTAATTAATAGATTAAAAAAACTGGATAATATAGGAATTGATGAATTTACGGAATTAATTTATGGAGTTTACCAAGAAGTTAGAAAATCATTTATTATGAATATAATTCAAAATCAAGAATTTGAATATTTTATTAAAAAATTGCCTAAAGAACTTATCATGGATCATCATTCACTAGATGATACATTTACAAGAGAATTGTTTTCTTATATAAAGATCAGAGAGGATATAAATATAGATGTTGTAACAGCTTCATTAAGAGCAATTTTTATGAGTATGATATATATTGAAGAAATTGGAGAAAAGGAATTTGATGAAGTACTAATGGTTTTGATTAGGGGTGTTGCACAGCAAGTAATTGAGGAGGATTATAATAATGAATGAAATTATTAATACAATCAATTTAACAAAGACTTACGGAAAAACAAAGGCTGTCAACAATATTAATTTATCAGTAAAAAAAGGAGAAATATTTGGCTTTATTGGACTTAATGGAGCAGGCAAAACCACTGTAATACGTATGCTACTTGGTATGATTTCTCCTACTTCTGGAGAATGTTATCTACAAGGCAAAAAAGTAAATGCAAGGAATATAGATACTTGGAGTGATGTAGGATATATTGTAGAAACGCCTTACTCATATCCTGAGTTAACTGTTAGAGAAAATCTAGAAATTGTTCGTAAGTTAAGAGTGGTTAAGGATAAAGATTCTATTAATTGGATTATAAAGAAGTTAAAATTAGAGAAATATGAATTAAAGAAAGTTAAACATCTTTCTTTGGGAAATGCACAAAGACTTGGTATAGCAAAAGCAATTATTCATAAACCTAAAATTTTACTCCTTGATGAACCTACAAATGGCTTAGATCCTGCTGGTATTGTTGAAGTACTCAAGCTATTAAAGGATTTAGCAAAAAACTCAGATGTAACTATATTAGTCTCTAGTCATAAATTAAATGAAATTTCAAGAATTGCCACAAATATAGCTATAATTCATGATGGAAGGTTAATTAAAAAGATAGATAAAAAAGAACTTGAACATGAATTAAAAAAATCTTTAATAATAGATGGAAAATATAAAAATGAAATGAAATTAATTCTTTCTAAAGCAGAATATGAGACAAATACTATTGCAATTGAAAATTCAAATGAAAAATTATCTGTCTTACAAGTTCATAATGAAGATGCTGTAAATAATCCAGAGAAGATAGCTACATTGCTTGTAAATAACGGATATCCTCCTAGAATGTTAAAAGTTCAAAAGGAAGATCTAGAAGAATATTTTTTAAGAGCTATAGATGAATTTGGAGGTGGGTTAAAATGAATAAGATAATAATATGCGTTCCCATAGAAATTAAAAAGTTTTTAAGTTCTAAAACACCTTTAATAACAATGATTGGACTTATGATACTGCCATTTGTAGGTGGGTTTTTTATGATTATATTAAAAGATCCAGTAGTAGCACAAAAGATGGGTATTATTTCTACAAAAGCTCAAATTTTAGGATCTAATGCAGATTGGCCTTCTTATTTTAGTTTGCTTACCCAAGGCATCTCACTTGGAGGACTAATTATTTTTGGATTTGTTACTAGTTGGATTTTTGGAAGAGAATACTCAGACAGAACAATTAAAGATTTACTTGCACTACCTATATCTAGAAATACTATTGTAATCTCTAAATTCATTGTAATTTTTCTATGGTGTATGTTTCTTTCAATATCTGTATTCTTAATTGGCCTATTTGTCGGAAAAATTATTGGTCTACCTGGCTGGTCTTTAGAGTTTTTATTTTCAAGTAGTATTATATTTTCAATATGTTCATTGCTTACGATTTTATTATCTACACCAGTTGCATTCTTTGCGAGTTTTGGTCATGGATATTTGTCACCCCTAGGGTTTATGATAATCACACTCATACTTTCACAAATAGTTGTTGCTATGGGATTTGGTGAATTCTTTCCTTGGTCTATTCCAGCTCTTGCCAGTGGGATTGCAGGAGAAGAAAGTGCAGCTCTTACAAATATTAGTTTATCTATTGTATTTTTGACATCTATAATTGGATTGATCAGTACTATATTTTGGTGGAGATATGCTGACCAGGATTAAATAAAAGATTTTCGAATATAAGCTAAGGCGACTTTAAAAAGAAGAAGCATATTAAAGATTAGGTATTTCAAAATATTATAATGATAAAGTAAAATAATTTAGTTAAAACATTCAGAGATTTTAATTATTACATGAAAATAATAAAAACATTTAATATATAATCAAAGAAATGCAGATGAAAATAAAAATTCATCTGTTTTTTTATGCCCAGATTCAAGGAGGTGATTTAATTGAACAATATATATGGCTCAGGAAATGAAGTTGTAGATCAAGTAGGGCAGATGCATTTTAGTGGCAATATAATACCAACAACTTGGTATAAGACAATAGTAAGGGACAATAAAAAACCTTATTTAAATGCAATCATAATATTATCAGATGTTGTCTATTGGTATAGGCCAACAGAAGTAAGAGATGAGCAATCAGGGCAGCTGATAGGTTTTAAGAAAAAATTTAGAGATGATTTACTCCAAAGAAGCTATCAACAAATAGCAGATCAATTTGGAATGAGTAAAAGAGAAGCGACTAATGCAGTAGTATTTCTAGAAAAGCTTGGAGTTATAGAAAGAGAATTCCGTACACTAAAACTAGCTAGTACAGTTTTAAATAATGTCTTATATTTAAAAGTAATGGATAGGTTACACTTAGTTGGACAGATTTCTTAAGGTCATATAAAATTAAAACAATAAGACTAAGGAGAATCTGAATATGGCTAAAAGAAAGCGTAGAGAATTCACGG
>NZ_JBQKLI010000029.1:0-14206 GCF_052116305.1 Gallicola sp. Sow4_E12
CCTAGTCCAAATCAGGTATTTTGATTTGGCAACAGGTCTCATGCCACTCGTTTCCCAATCACGATCTCTTCCGTGATTGGTTAGAAACGATCGGCCACACTTCTTTTAAAAGCTCTTACACACTTCTTATAATTTTTTTCTCTCGGATATTTTGTTGTATAGGCTAGGGGGTGTTCTTTTTCTTCCAAAAAGTCGGCGATAATCATAGAGGCCATAACGCTGTAGCAGGTTCCGTTTCCGCCATAGCCGAAGGCGTAGTATTTGTCTTTATTTTCTTCGTCTCTTCCGATAAAGGGAAGGCCGTCTTTGGATTCGCCGAATACAGATTGCCAGCGGTGGGCGATCTTTGCTTTGAAATCCGGATAGTAGCCGCAGATGGTTTCGTATATTTTATTTGTTTCTTTTTCGATATTTTCTAAAGAGGAGAGTTTTTCTCCTTTTTCATCTCTGCCGCCGGCGATAACACGGTGATCTTCCAGTTTTCTAAAATACACATAAGGATCTTCATCATCCCAGATCATTTCTTCCTTTCCCCAGAGTTTTTCATGGATTTTTTCTGTTACAAAGGAGTAGGTTGTATTTCTTTCTAATGCTTCTTCTATGTTCGGATAGACATCTTTTGCATATCCCATGGCGAGGATCAGTTTTTTTGCATTTATAGTGAAAGAACCGCTTGTTATGACAAACCCGTTCTCTTTTTCCGTGATTTTATCAGCAGGAGCGTTTTTATATACCTTTACTCCTCTTTTTAGATTCTCTTTGTGAAGAGCCTGAACCATTTTAAAGGGATTGAGTTCAGCGTCGCTGCCGGTTTTTAAAGCACCGTAAGCGTGGATATTATAATTTTTTTCTAAAGTTTCTTGATCGATATATTCGGAAGGGAATCCGTAATGGTTTAATATTCTATTATTTTCTCTTAATTCAGAAGTGTTTTCTTCTTTTGCAGCCAATAGAAGACTATGGGTTTTCTTATAGCCCGTATCCTCTGGAAGACTTTCTGCGATTTCCCCAAGCCGTTTCATTGCTTCGATAGATAGTCGGTAGAAATCAACAGCCTGTTTTTCGCCAAAGTTTTCGATCATTTCGGGAAGAGAATCATCGGAATGATACTGGATAATCCCTGTATTTCCATCGGAAGATCCATATCCTGGAATTTTTTTGTCGATAACAGCCGTCTCAAATCCCCTTAACCCCAGTTCATGGGAAATTAAGGCCCCGCTCATGCCTCCTCCGATTACGAGTACATCTATATCAAAATCTTCTTTTAGTTCCAAATAGTCCGTGTTTTTTCTCGTCTCGTCCCAATATAAATCACCTAGATGCAGTTTCATAGTTTTCTCCTTGTATTTAGTATTATTAATTGTATATACCCAAAGAGGCAGGAGAATTGTAAAAAAATAAGATTATAATAAAGAGAACACATTATATAATTAAAAAGATTCCGGTCTATACTAGAACAGGAATCTTTGATTCTTTTTTAATTTTAGTATTTTACAAATAAAAAAAGGCTAGAAACTAACGTTTCTAACCTTTCATGGTGGACAGTACTGGACTTGAACCAGCGACCTCTTCGATGTCAACGAAGCGCTCTACCAGCTGAGCTAACTCTCCCTATGGAATAAATACAGTATAGCATAGTTTAATGTTTCGGTAAATTAAAGGAAGGGCTTTATCTGCCCAGAAACGAAAGGGTAGTTTAAAGGGATAAATTAGAAGAAAATAATCTTTTAAGACTCTTAGAGAGGATTAATACCCTAAGTGCAGAATAAAATTGTGCAGCGGTATTTTTCAATAATATTTATACCATGCTATAATTAACTTAGCCAAATCAGTTAAGCTGAAAACATATGACAGAAAAGTTCCCGTCCGGCAAGATGGGGCTTTTTCATTTTAAGAAAAAAAATCTCCTGAGAATTCTCTCAGGAGATTTTTGTATTATTTGTCTCTTCCTGGTTTGAAGATGGCTTTTCTTGCTTCGTTTAATACGAATGGAAGAAGTGCACATGGAAGGATTACTGCCCAGTGTTCTAATCCTAACGTAATCGTTTGGAATAGAGGCTGAACAAATGGTACATAGATTACGATAAACATTAAGATGAAGGCAAAGGCAACAGCTTTCACAAGTGTCGGGTTCGAGAAGAATCCGATATGGAAGACTGTGTACTTTGGACTTCGGATAGAGAATACTTTTGTAAGCTCTGCAGTAATCATTGTTGCAAAGGCAACTGTTCTTGCAGACTCGACATGTCTATCGAAATGTCCCAATGCATAGTAATAAGCAATCAATGTTCCCACTGTAATACCCACAGCTAATGTTAATACTTGGATAATAGCATCTCTGTTTAAGATCGGCTCGTTCGGATCTCTAGGAGGCTGCTCCATAATATCTTCGTCTCCTTTTTCAACGCCAAGTGCAAGGGCTGGGAAGGAGTCTGTTACCAAGTTGATCCATAATAACTGAATCGGAATAAATGGAGTTGGAAGATTCATAAGGATCGAAATCAATACAACCAGTACTTCACCGATATTGGCACTTAGAAGGAATGTAACGAATTTTTTAATATTAGAATAAATAATACGTCCTTCTTCTACTGCGTTTACAATCGTTGCGAAGTTGTCGTCTGTTAAGATAACTTCTGCAGTATTTTTCGCTACGTCTGTACCTGTGATTCCCATGGCAATACCGATATCTGCTTTTTTAATAGCAGGAGCATCGTTTACACCGTCTCCTGTCATGGCAGTGATTTCGCCGTTTTGTTTTAAGGCGGTTACGATTTGAACTTTGTTTTCTGGAGAAACTCGGGCGAATACTCGTGTATGTTTTACAACTTCCCGAAGTTCTTCTTCACTCATATTATTAAGCTCGCGGCCCATAATAGCATCTTCTTTGTTGTCGATAATGCCTAGTTCTTGAGCGATGGCAACAGCTGTTTCTAAATAGTCTCCTGTAATCATAACAGGAACGATACCTGCAGATTTACATTCGGCAATAGCAGCTTTTGCTTCCGGTCTTGCAGGGTCGATCATACCGGTAAGACCTACGAAGATCATTTCATTTTCGATTGAATCTGATGTTAATTCAGCTGGCATTGTATCGTGGATTCTAAATGCATAAGAAAGAACACGAAGAGCGGAACTTGCGAATTCGCTGTTTTTGTCAGCGATAGCTTTTCTGTCTGCTTCTGTAATATCTACTACTTTTCCGTCTTTTAAAATCTTTGTACAGCGTTCTAAGATAATGTCGGGAGCACCTTTTGTAAAGGATACTGTTTTTCCTTCGATAAAATTATTGTGGAAGGTAGACATCATCTTACGTGTTGAGTCGAACGGAATTTCTTGAATACGAGGATACTGAGTATTGGCATTTGCCTTATCGATATTCATTTTGCTGGCGAATGTGATTAAAGCTCCTTCTGTAGGATCTCCCATTACGCCGTAATTTCCTTCTTCTTGTGTAATATCTGCATCGTTTGTAAGTACAGAAATATTCAATAATGTATAAAGGCTTTGAACGTCGTCGATTTTAATATCGTTGCCGTCGATAGTCATCGTTCCTTCTGGTGTATAGCCTGTACCGGAAATATCGATTACTTTATCGTCCACAAAGGCTTTTACAACGGTCATTTCGTTCTGCGTTAAAGTACCTGTTTTGTCACTGCAGATAAATGTTGTTGTTCCTAATGTTTCTACAGCTAAAAGCTTTTTAACGATAGCATTGTTTTCAGCAATTCTCTGCATACCCATAGATAATACGATGGTTACGATAGCAGGAAGTCCTTCCGGAATTGCCGCTACTGCAAGAGAGATAGAAGTTAAGAACATTTCGATTAATTCGTGTCCATAAAGCATACCTACTACGAATACGATAATACATACACCGACTACTAAGATTCCTAAGAATTTACTCAACTGAGCAAGTTTCTTTTGAAGAGGAGTCATTTCGTCTTCTTGTGAAGCTAGACTTGTAGCAATCTTGCCGATTTCTGTTTTCTCTCCAGTATCTACAACGATTCCCATGGATCTACCATAAGATACAATTGTGGAACTGTAGGCCATGTTCTCGCGATCTCCGATTTCTACAACACCTTCATAGTTTTCCTCTGCAAATTTATCCACAGCTACGGACTCTCCAGTTAAAGAGGATTCGTCAATTTTCAAATTATAGCTGTCAAAAAGTCTAAGATCTGCAGGAACGATATCTCCTGTTTCTAGTTTTACAATATCTCCGGGAACAAGATCGGATGATGCAACACTTTGTTCTTTTCCAACACGAATAACTTTCGCTGTTGGAGAAGCCATTTTCTGCAAAGCTTCTAGCGCTTCTTCGGCTTTGCCTTCTTGATAAATACTAAGAGCTGCGTTTAATACGACAATTGCTAAGATGATAACGGAATCGATCCATTCACCTACGATACCTGATAAAACTGCTGCCACTAAAAGAACGATAATCATTGGATCTGTAAACTGTTCTACGATCTTCGCAAGCATTGATTTTTTGTCTGCTTCCTGAAGTTCGTTTCGACCATACTTTTCAAGGTTTTCAGAAACCTTGGAACTTGTAAGGCCGGTTCTTAGATCAGTACCTAGTTCTTGGCTCAGCTGATCAGGGGTTTTGTTATACCACTCCATATAGTTTCCTCCTGTTGTTTTTTTAGGCAGTAACATAAAAAGACCTTCACCTATACCGGCAAAGGTCTTGCTTCCTTTTTAGGTTGCCGGCCGGGATCTGCATCCGAAATGACGACCAAGCATAGTAATTAGCTACTCCCCTTATAAAGGCTATTATATAATAATTTAAGCCTTTTATCAATATTTTGATGTAATTAATCCTGTATATCTAAAAGAATAATAAACTCGTCGCCAAGATTTTTGACCTCGCGAATTTCTGTAGGGTATTTATCCTTGTATTCTTCATAGAACCTTGCAGTAAAGGCGCAATCGTCTTTAAAGTGCAGAGGGAAGATCATTTGAGGTTCGATCAGTTCCAAAAACAATCGGGCTCCTTTGTCGTAATTGTCTTTCAAGCGGGGATCGATGGGGAAAAATGCAATATCGATGCCTTCGTCTATTTTTTGGATTTCCTTTAAGAAATCTTCTTCCATCTCTTTTCTTTCTTCCGGACTGTCTTCCGGCCAGATCCAATTGTTCAAATCTCCTGCATAAAAAAGAGTCAGATACTCTAAAGACAAGGTGTAAGAAATTCCCTGATCTGTAGACCCGAATGTTTTAATCGTGAAGTCTTCGATATCCAGAACTTCGTCGGGCTTTACAAAATAGACATTGTCGCTGTTTCTTAAGAATTTCAAAGCAGAAATATCCACATCTTTATTTTTGTCTTCTAAATAAATGATATTGTCTTTTTGTAAAAGGTCTTGGATGTCGCTGGAAAGGATATAAATATTTTCTTCCGGGTTTCCAATTTCAAGGATCTTTTTGCTGAAATGATCGTAGTGGGAATGAGTAGCGATAAAAATCAGTTTTTTATTCTTTGGATTTTTTGGAAGATCTCCTTCAAAATAATCAAATATCAGGATATAATCTTCAAATTCCATGGTGTAGCAGCTGTGATATATAAATTTTATCTTAATTTCTTTTTCCATAAACGGGCTCCTTTGGCTTTTCTACTCCTATCTTATCATCTAATGAAAAAGAATGAAAATAAATAGAATATCCCTTAAAATGAGTAGGATTATTATATAAGTTTTTAATAAACGGGTATATATAATTTACTTATATCATTTTGTTCCATGAAATAGATTTATAGAGAAAATATCTATTCTGAGAGCGGTTTTCTCGTATAAGTATAAGAAGGTATGAAAGAGGGTTGAAAAGTATGGATTATCAAAAGCAGATTGATGCTGTTGTACAATATATAAAGTCGGGAGAAAAAAAGGAAGAAAATTTCTCTATCGGTGTAGAAATGGAGCATTTTATTCTACATAATGACAGTTTAAAAACTGTATCCTATTATGGGGAAGAGGGAGTAGGAAGTTCTTTAAAAGAAATTGCCAGCTCTCCCGATGCCCATGATATTTATAAAGAAGAGGACCATGTTTTAGGCTTAAGCCGTGAGAATGTAGATATCAGCACGGAACCTGGGAGCCAGTTTGAAGTTGCTGTTGATTTTGATATGAATATCGGTGTTTTAGAAGAAAGATACACAAAATTTTTAAAAGAAGCAGTGGAAATTTTTCAAAAGAAAGATCAGAGAATTGTTACATTGGGCTATCATCCTGTTACTGCAATCGATGAAATTAAAATACTGCCTAAGAAACGCTATGATTTTATGTACAATTATTTTAAAACAAAAGGAAGCATGGCTCATAATATGATGAAGGGAACCTGTGCTCTCCAGATTATTATAGATTTTAAAGATGAAGAAGATTTTAAGAAAAAATACCGGGCAGCCAATATTCTTTCCCCTGTACTCTATGCTCTTTTCGATAATTCCTATATTTTTGAAGGGAAAACTTATCCAGAATACAATCTAAGAGAGAAAATTTGGGAAAATACAGACAGTGATCGTTCCGGCATTTTTGACTTGGCTTTTAAAGAAGATCTTTCATATAGAAGCTATGCAGAAAAAATAGTAAATACCCCTCTTATTTTTATGGAGGAGAATGGAGCTCAAGTTTCTTCCGGAGATAAAACCCTAAAGGATGTTTTGGATCCAGAAAAAGAAAATGATGATTTGATCTTCCATGCGCTGTCCATTGTCTTTCCGGATGTTCGGGTAAAAAGATATTTAGAACTTCGGATGATGGACTCTGTTCCTTATCCTTTAAATTTCTCCTGTATCGCTTTAATCAAAGGGCTCTTTTATAATGAAAAAGCTCTGGATCAATTTTTAAAGGATACAAAAGATGTTTCTTACGAAGATGTAATGGATGCTAAAAAAGAAACGAGAGCCAAAGGTCTTCAGGGACTTTATAAAGATCAGACAATATTAGAATGGGGCAAGAAGATAACGACCCTTGCAGAAGAAGCCTTGTCAGAAGAAGAGGTGAAATGTTTAGAGCCTTTAAAAGAATTATTGAAAGAAGGGAAAAATCCCCGAGATCAATTTGAAGAGATATATAATAAAGACGGTTTAAGAGAAGCTGTCGATTCCGTAACAATGACCCGGGAGGTACTGGATGCATAACGATAAATACGCAATAGAATATTATGAATTATTAAAAAAAGATGAAAAGAAATATTATGAAGATTACAAAGATTTAGTGGAAAAAGTGAACAACTCCAGCGCCTATTATCACGGAGAGCCGATTCCTGTGACGTATCAAGGTTTTTTCTATGATAAAACAGCAAAAGCGGATTTTCAATATATGGCAGATATGCTCATGTCGATTACGAAAAAGATTACAAAGGAATATGTAGAAAATCCGGAATATAGAAAGCATTTCCGTTTTTCAAAAGAACTGGAAGAACTGATTGTCCACGATCCAGGGTACGATATTCCGGTACCTATCTGCCGATATGATGTCTTCTACAGAGATCGTGACGAGTTTAAATTTGTAGAATTCAATACAGACGGCGCTTCCGCTATGAATGAGGATAATACGATCGGAAAGATCATGCTTGAGACAAAGGGGATGAAGGAGTTCTCCGAAAAGTATCATCTTGAGAATGTAGAAGAAATCCACCGCTGGGCGAAGGATTCTGTAGAACTCTATAAGAAAGTTAAAGGAAAAGAGAAACCAAATGTAGCCATCGTCGATCATCTGGAAATCGGAACTTCCAACGAGTTCGAAGAGTTTAAAAAAGCCTATGAGTCCTTAGGGGTAAACTGCGAAATTATCGATATTAGAGATCTTGAGTATAAAGATGGCAAACTTCAGCATAAAGGCTATGAGATCGATCTTGTATACCGAAGAATTGTTACAGTAGAGTTTATGAACCTTTATGATGAACTGGAAGAGTTTAGAAAAGCCTATCTCGACAATGCCTTTTTAATGCTGGGCTCTTTTAGAAGCCAGATTATGCATTATAAATTGACCTATAAAATCTTCCGTTTAGAAGATACAAAGAAAATTCTTACAGATGAAGAAAATGCATTTTTAGAAGAACATATACCTTATACAGAAGAATTTGCAGCAGAAGAAGATTTAGAAATCGTCAAGAAAAATAAAGACAATTATATCTTTAAACCTCTTGATGCTTATGCTTCCCAAGGTATCTATGTAGGACGAGACCACAGCCAGGAAGAGTTTGAAAAAATAGCCGAGGAAATACTGGGAACAGGATATATCTATCAGGAATATTACGATCAGTATCCTTTAAAAGTAGTAGAGTTTGATAAAGAAGGAAAACTTCAACTGAATGAATTCGGTGCTGTAGTAGGGATGTTTATCTATAATGAACAATTTGTTGCCCCATACACAAGAATCGGACAAGACAATCTGATTTCCGGAGCAAGAAAGTACTATACAACGCCGAATATCTTTATTAAAGAGAACGTTTAAAAAAAGTGTGTAGTGTGAGAGAGGGGAGAGGGGAGTTGAGGTAGAAAAGCGTAAAGACTTCGCTTTTCTTTTTCAATGATAAAGGAAAAAGACAGGACGTAGGTTATAGGAAGTAAACTTTTTTAAGCCTTTGGCTTAAAAAAAGTTATCCATCCCTACAGCCTATTGCCTATTCCCTAACCCCTATCTCCAACAACGGAGACGAGATGATTAAAAGAGAAGAGATGTATTTTCTTTCTTCTGAAGGAAAGAGAAGGATAAAGGTATATATCTGGAGAGCGGAGAATCCGGTTGGGATTCTTCAGTTTTCTCATGGAATGAAGGAGCATGCACTCCGCTATCAGGAAATGGCGGAGTTTTTTGTCGAGAGAGGATTTACCGTACTGGGCAACGATCATCTAGGACATGGAAGAAGTACATTATCCAAAGGGGATACAGGGTATTTTGGTCTTCCGGATGGAAACAAATATCTTGTGGAAGATCTTTATCGAACCTTTCTTTTAGGAAAGAAAGAAGGAGATCTGCCCTATTTTATTCTAGGCCACAGCATGGGGTCTTTTCTTCTTCGGGAATTTCTTTTGGAGTATCCGAAGGAAAAACTAAATGGAGCTATTCTTATGGGAACGACGGAAGTGGCAAAACCTTTATTAAAAGCAGGCATCGCATACACTTCCCTTACGAGAAAGTATATCGGGGAAGAATATAGAAGCCCTGTTTTAAAATCGATCATTCTTAATTTCAATCGAAAACTCGCCAGACATCATACTCCCTTCGACTGGATTTCTTCTATAGAAGAAGAGGTTCAGCACTTCGCAGAAGATCCTCTCGTCCAGTTTGACTTTACAGCCAACGGCTATCACTTTTTACTGGAGGCCATGGAACGGATGGATCCCTTAAAAAAAGAAGACGCAAATCTTGCAATTCCTCTCTTTATTGTAAGCGGAGAAGAGGATCCTGTAGGAGAATTTGGGAAATGTCCCAAAATTACTTATCAAAAATACATTCAAAAAGGTTATACAGATGTTAGCCTGAAATTATATCCGAACAACCGCCATGAGCTCCTTCATGACCGAGATAAAGAACAAGTACTAGAAGATTTATATCAGTGGATGATAGAACGCAGAGAGGAAGAATAGGAATGAGAATTGTTGAAAAATATCTTTCAGAAAATAAAAGCATAAGACTAAGAGGGTATCTGTTTGAACCTCAAGGAATCCAGACAAAAGCTTGGACTCCTGAAAAAAGACCGGCTGTACTTATTCTGCCTGGAGGATACTATATGTACTGTTCTCAAAGAGAAGCAGATCCTGTGGCAGTAAGCTTTGTTCAAAAGGGATATCAAGCCTTTATCCTAGAGTATTCCTGCGGAAAAGAGTCAGAGTATCCTACACCTTTGCTGGAAGTTTCAGAAGCGGTCAGCTGTATCAAAGAAAATGCCGATGATTTTTTAGTAGATACCGAAAATATTACACTTGCAGGATTTAGTGCAGGAGGACATCTTGCTTTAACCTATGGATCGAGCTTTTTTAGAGAAGAGTTTCAGGAAATAAGCGCAAAGACAGAAGAACAGCTGGCAGTTTCAAAGATAATCGCCGCTTACCCTGTAGCAAATCTTAAAGCCCTCTATGAACGTACAAAAGATGTGGTGGATGCAGAAGGAAAAGTCGGAGAAATGTTTACAACATACGAAACAAGAAGAGATCCTATTGCACTTCTAGATCAAAAAATGCCGAAAACATTTCTGTTTACAACATTAGAAGACAAACTTATCCCTGCTTCCGATACAGTAGAATATGTAAAAAAGGCGGCAGAAAAAGGAATCGATATCGAGTTTCACCTTTTTCATAACGGAAACCACGGACTTTCCACAGGAGACGATCTTGCAAACTACGGCAGGGACTATCCGGAAAGAGTGGGAAAATGGATGGACTTGGCTTTTTCCTGGCTTGAGGAAGAGCTTAAAAATAGTGTGAAAGTGTGAAAGAGGGGAGAGGGGAGTTGGTGAGGAAAAATGAAAGGGATCATTTTTCTTCAACCCCCTCACTGAAGCCCTAGCTGAAATCAGGTATTTTGATTTGAATGCAGGTCAGCAGATCATGCCGCTCATTTCCTAAGAACGATATTTTTACATTCTTGTCTAGAAATGATCCGCCTCATTTTCTTTTATAAGTTTCCAAAATATATTTTGACAAACAAAAGGAAAGTGATGTTCTTCCACTTTCCTTCTTTAACTCCACTCTTTCTTTTCAGACTCACTCTATTCTTTAAAAGATAAAACAACTCCGTCGGCTAATACTTCTCTTACTGGGATGAACTTGTCGAGGGTTCGGCCGGTACTATTCCATCCGTCTGCGATGCGGTAGTAGCGGCCTTTTTTGTTTTCGCCGACTCCGAGAACCAGGACTGCGTGATGATGGTATGTTTTATGATTAAATAGTCCGATGATCACTGGGTCTCCCTTTTCGATATTTCTTTTTACCCAGCCAAAAGTTGCCGGCCATATTATTTTTTTGCTTTTTGGAAGAGGCTTTTTCTCTTTTTTAAGATATTTCAGGATGCCGATCATTGCACCCAGTCCGATTTGCCCGCCGATAATAGGAAGTCTCCCGATGTCGGTATCCAGCTGATAGAAAGTCTGATCCAGCGGTTCCATTAATATTCCTCTTACTCGTCTTCTTTCTTCGTAATAGCGAAGGAGATTTAAAGAAGCAGCGACCTCGCAGGTGTTCTTATCGATGGAAGAAGTGAAATCCGTCATAAGAGAAGGAGCGAAGTCTTTTTTTAATTCCGGATAAATAGCTAAAGAATTTCCGAAAAGATAAGGAACATTGATTTCAAAGTATTTTTTAGAAGTTTTATGATTTTCAGGATTCATTAATGTATTCTCCATTTTGTGTTATGTTTTCAATTTCACTTGTATCTTATTGTATCAAAGCGGATGAAAACTCACTATAACTAGTTTATCCATTTTATGTACTAAAGCGATTCTCCATGTTATAATCAATACATATTGAAGGAGGGTATTATGAAAACAAGATGGAAACAGCTGATACTGGGAACATTAACGATGCTATTATTAGGACTTATTTATGCTTGGTCTATTTTTAGGGAGCCTTTGCTTGAAAGCTTCCCGATGTGGTCGATGGCGGATATTTCTTTGACCTTTACTGTTTCGATGATAATGTTCTGCTTAGGAATTATTGTTTGCGGAAAACTTTTAGAGAAGATGAAGCCGAGATGGATTTTGTTATTATCCGGGATATTAATTTGTATCGGATTTATTGCGGTGGCTTATTCTTTGTATCTACATGATCCACAAAGCAGTTTAGTGAGATTATACATATTTTATGGCGGATTCTGCGGGTTCGGCGTAGGAACAGGTTATATTGCAATTCTAAATGCTGTTGGTGCTTGGTTTCCTGAAAAGCCAGGACTTGCAGGAGGAATTCTTTTAATGGGATTCGGCTTTGGAGGACTGATCTTAGGTTCTATAGCCGATGCGATGTTTGATTATTTAGGTTTTTTATGGACTTTATTTTATTTAGGAATTGCTTTTTTAATCGTCTGTACATTAGTGAGTTTCGTGTTACGAAACCCAACGGAAGAAGAAATGGCGGCATTATCCGTAGGAAAGAAAGGATCCACAGAAGAAGATCATTCCTTCACTACGGGACAGATGCTTCGGACAAGCTATTTTTGGCTGTTTATTATATTTGGAATCTTTTGTGCTTCTGGAGGACTGATGGTGATCAACTCCGCAGTTCCTATAGCTACTCATTTTGGCGCTTCTGCTGCAGTAGGACTGATTGTTTCTATATTCAATGGGGGCGGAAGAGTCGTTATCGGTATGATTTTTGATAAATTCGGCACAAGTGTTGCTTTGATTTATAATGCCATTCTCTTTATTATCGGCGGGGTTTTGTTAATCCTTACAGCTATGACTGGAAATGCTCTTTTATTATGGCTTGGTCTTCCGATTATCGGAGTAGGTTATGGCGGTTTTCCAGCACTTGCTTCTGCAGTAGCGAGAACAAGATGGGGAAAAGCCCACTACTCTGTAAACTTTGGAATTATAAGTTCAAATCTAATCGTGGCAGCCTTTATGGGACCTTACCTATCCGGACTGCTGCAGGATTTATCCGGCAACTTCAACTCTACTTTCGTGATGATTACAATTTTCGGAGTAGTTGCCTTTTTGTTGGCACTTGTTATGGTAAGAAAAGAGAGAAGAGGATAAAAAAGGATAAAAAAGGATAAAAAAGAGTGAAGAGTCTTAGAGTGATAGAGTGAAGATATTGACGAAAATAATAGGATCATTTATTTTATACATTTGAGAAGAAGCAGGCTGCTTTTTTGGGAGAGAAGTCTAATATCGGATGTTTATTGATAATAGAAGTCGAACTTTATTTTAGTTTTTAGATAGAATTAAAATATAAGTATTTTAAAAAAAAGGAAAGTGATGTTTTTACACTTTCCTACCTCAACTCCACTCTTACACTCTATTTTCCAACCTCTTTCACAATGTTTTAATATATTTTTCTCAAAAAGAAAAGAAGACCTGTCTCAGAAGAGAAGGTCTTTTTTTAATAAGGGTTTTGGTTGTTTTTAAAGAAGTCTTTCGTAATAGAAAACCCAAATGATACCAAAGAGTATGGATAGGGAAAGAGTTTCGTAGTTTTCTTTTATAATTTCAATGAAAAAGGAATCTTTCTTGTTTTCTACCCGAGCTATGGTTTCCTGATCTTTTTGAATTTCAAAATCAGATCCCATCCAGTCTCCTTCTAAAGCGATCCTATCCGGTTCGATCACATACTAGCTTTTTAGTTCTTTCATCTCTTTAGCCAGGGTGACTTTTTCGCCGCCTGCAGTGATGAAAAACTGAACCAAATCATATAATCCAAAGCGGTATTTTTTCTCTGTGATTTCTCCGACTTCTTCATCTTTTTCATTGGTAATCTTGAGACGTTTCTTTCCTAAGGGTCCTTGTATCAGTTCTCCAGAATATCCTGTCGGATCTCCGCCTTTTGTAAAGATTTTTTGAAGTTTTCTATCTATTATTTCGTATTCAACCTTAAATGTCTTCATAAGTCCTCCTTAATCCATAAGATTCTCCTTTAAAGTTTTTTATAGTAATAAAATTGTTTCGAAAATCAGATATGCAAAATGTTTATTTGTAAAATTTGGAGCTTATTTATCTACTAATTATTTTAAGTTTACTTATCCTGGACGTTTTTATCAAACTTTTTTATTTCACCCCCCACCCCTCCGAGAATTCCGATTATGATCAAAACTAGCACTTTCCAAAATTTACTTCTCTTTTTTTTCATAATAATACCCTCCTAGTATATTTATTATTATAAGTATACCCAATAGGGAAAAGCAAAAGTAATATATTAGAATCTTAAAAAAATTATTTGTTCCTTTTAGGAATCCACTCAAAGGATTGTAATGAAAAATATTTTATACAGAATTAAAATCTCGTAAAAGGCTATTCATAACTGTGTTTATCATAAAGGTATGGAGATTCGTAAGGGTATTAAATTTTTTTAAATACCTTATCTTCACTCTACCACTCTAAGACTCCTCACTCTTTCCTTAGGCTCTAAGACTCTTTTAAGAACAAAACCCCCGCAAAAATGATGTGTACCCATAAAACTGGACACAATATTAAATTAATTATTTACAAGTGGATGCTAGCCTATATTTTGTAGGAGGCATCCATTTTGTTTTGCTTTGAATTCTTT
>NZ_JBQKLI010000030.1:0-12512 GCF_052116305.1 Gallicola sp. Sow4_E12
TTGCCCATGTAATTCTTCTAACCTAGACCATAATCGAATCATTCCATAAAAACTTTTTTCTTTAATTCCCTCAGGTGTATCAGGCCATTGACCTTGTCTATACAATTCCACCCATTCTTTTTTAAATTCATAGCTGTATCGCATAAAAACACCCTCCTTACTGTTGTCCAGTAAAGAGGGTACATATCAAAATGGACGGTCTTTTTTACTTATAATGAGGAAAAAAACTAATAATCCATTGCTTGGCGCATTCTTCTTTCGCTGTCTCTTTTTGCAATAGACTCCCGTTTGTCATAAAGCTTTTTCCCCTTAGCCAAGGCGATTTCAACTTTCACTTTTCCCTTAGATAAATAAATCTGAACAGGAACGATAGTGTAACCTTTTTCCTTTGTCTGGCCGATCAGTTTATGAATCTGCTTTTTGTGCACCAGCAGTTTTCTTCTGCGGATCGGATCCACATTGAACTGGTTTCCCTCTTTATAAGGGCTGATATGCATATTATCGATGAATAATTCTCCATTTTCAATATGGCAGAAGGCTTCCTTGACAGAAACCTTCCCCTGACGTATAGATTTCACTTCTGTTCCTTTTAACACGATACCCGCTTCAATTATTTCTTCTAAAAAATATTCATGACGGGCTTTTTTATTGTTGGCTATTATTTTTCTGCCATTATTCTTTGACATCCTCATCACCATTTTCTACAAATATAAAATCTATTTCTCTTCGCTCTTTGCTTGCATCTGTTACTTTTACTTTCACAGGCTGACCGATTCGATATACTTTGTGGCTTCTTTCTCCGACAGCCTGATATTTTGCACTGTCGAAATGATAATAATCATCTTTAAGATCTGCATATTGAACCATTCCTTCTATTGTGTTGGGAAGCTGAACAAATATACCAAAACCCGTCACAGAAGAAATAATTCCTTCGAAAGTTTCACCGATATGATCTTCCATAAATTCAGCCATTTTCATATCATTGACTTCTCTTTCTGCTTCATCTGCTCTTCTTTCTGTAATAGAACAATGATCAGCCGTTTCTGCAGTATACTCCAAGAATGCCTTTTCATTTTTCGTATCCGGTCTATGATGAATCGTATTTTTAACGATTCTATGAATAAACAAATCTGGATAACGGCGGATCGGTGAAGTAAAGTGGCTGTAGAACATCGTAGACAATCCAAAATGCTTATCCGGCTCTTCGCTGTATTCCGCTTTCTGCATACTTCGAAGAAGAAGATTCTGAATTAAGATCTCTTCCGGCTTTCCTTTCGCTTCCTGCAACAGAGCCTGAAAATCTTTGGAATGAATGTCTTTGCCCTTGATCCGATATCCAAAGTTCGTGATAAACTTGCGGAAGGCTTCTACCTTTTCTTCATCAGGGTCTCCATGGACACGATACATAAAAGTCTGCTCTAAAAAGCCGTAGTGTGCAGCTACAGTTTCATTCGTTACGAGCATAAATTCTTCTATTAACCGGTTTCCGATTCTTCTTTCCGCAGGGACAATATCTTTGATACTGCCCTCTTTATTCATTAAGATTTTTACTTCGGTAAAGTCAAAATCGATAGAACCCCTTTTGCTGCGTTTCGCTGCAAGGATTTCAAAAAGCTCTTTCATAATATCGAGTTTGCTTTCCAGTTCCTTGTCGTCATAAGAATATTTTCCTTCTAAATAATCGGAAACATTTGTATATACCAGTCGATGATTTGAGCGTATAAGTGTTTCTTGAAATTTATAATCGATTACTTTGCCCTTAGTATTAATCAACATTTTCACAGTTAATGCCAAACGTTCCACATCCGGGTTCAAACTGCAGATCCCGTTTGAAAGTTCAAAGGGAAGCATAGGAATGACACGATCTAAAAGATAAACAGAATTCCCTCTTCGATAAGCTTCTTTATCTAAAGCAGTTCCTTTATCTACATAATGAGCCACATCGGCTATATGAACATATAATACATAGCCGTCCTCTTTTTTATCGATAGAAATCGCATCATCAAAATCTTTTGCATCCTCTCCGTCAATGGTTACTGTAAAAAGATCACGATAATCTACACGCTGATGTTTTTCTTTTTCTTCCACTTCTTGAGGAACTTTTGCTGCCTGATCTAAAACTTTCTTTGAAAATACATCTGGTATTCCAAGATCTTTGACTACAGATGTAATATCAATACCAGCTATATCCTTATTTCCAAGAACTTCTAGCACTACCCCGGTAGGATTTTTTTCCTTGGGATTTGTATTATCGATTCTGGCGATAGCCTTATCCTCATTCTTAGCACCATTTTTATCTCCTGCGCGAATGAAAAGATCAAAACCATATTTATTATCGTCAGGTACGATAAAACCATAAGCCTTTACTGCTTGAAACGTTCCCACGATAGGATCTCTTTTTTCAGTAAGTATATTTACAACTTTTCCTTCTGCATTTCTAGAATCTTTCTTTTCTTGAATAACCTCTACTTCAACTTGATCTTTATGAATAGCTCCATTTAGATTTTCTTTGGAAATATAGACATCTCCTAACTCTTTATCCTCTGGAAGCAGATAACAGAAATCGCCGCTGCGGTGTCCTTGAAGAGTACCGCGGATTAAGAAATCCCCCTGTCCAAAGATAATCTTTTCCTTTTTCGTAAAGGAAATCAATCTTTCCTTTTCCATATCCTTTATCACTCTGAAAAATTCTCTAAACTCTGAAACTTCAATATCAAAAGCGATCGCCAATTCTTCCTTGGTTTTTGGAGTATAATCTTTTCTCTGTATATATTCTAAAACATGTTCTCTTATTGTCATTCTAATCACCTCTATTGATTAATACCCATCTGTCTTATAAAAAAAGAAACCCCTAACAATTTATGTTACAGGTTCTTGTTCTATAAGTTTAAAACCATTGCTTTTTAAGATTTCCTGAGCCTGAGCATCTTTTAAAAAAGCTGCAAACTCATTCGCTTTTTCTCCCTGGTCCTGATCTTTTACAATACCCACAGGCAAAAGAATCGGATTATAGGCTCCGCTGTCAACTGAAGCTATAATACTGGAGTTTTGTGCTTCTCTCATATTCGACCGATAGACAAATCCCACATCAGAATTGCCCTGTTCCACATTTGCAATAACGGTCTGTGCCGCATTCAAATACTGAATCTTGTCTTGGATTTTATTCCATAAACCTAAGTTGATCAACGCTTCCTGTGCAAACCGTCCAACGGGAACCGTGTTGATATCTCCTACAGCGATTTTACCTTCCACATTCGGAATTTCTTCTACGCTTTGAATAGGAGTACTTGTTTTATCCTGAATCAAAACCAGCTCCTGTTCTGCGAGATTCGACACAGAGTCTGCTTCGATAAGCTCTTTTTGAACTAAAGTATCCATTTGTTTTTTATCCCCGGAAATGAACACATCGATATCGCTTCCCTCTTCAATGGATTTCTGATGAACTCCGCTTTTGTCTGCTATAATAGTCATCCCTTCTCCTTGAGGAAAAGAAGCCGCAATCGCCTTCATCGCTTCTTCCATCTCTACAGGAACGGCTACCACAAACTGTCCCGCCTGTCCTTGAGTTTCCACAGATTCTTCTCCATTTCCCTCAGGCTGGGCGCCGTTGCCATTTTGCGAACTGCAGGCTGTAAAAACCAGGAAGGAAAATAAAGCCAAACCTATAATCTTGATAAACTTTTTCATCTAGTCCCCTTCCTATTTACTCTAAATTTCTAAATTCTTCTGAAAATTTGATGTCTTTAAAATCCGGATCATTCATGCCATATAAATATAAGTCCGAATTTAAAGATATCGCCTTCTTTAAATACTTCAGCCCTTCATCCTTTAAACTTAGTTTGAAGGACGTACAGGCAAGATTATAATAAAGATTTGCCATGTTCGGATTATGAATCAAACCTTCTTTTAAAATCTTTTCGCTTTTCTCAAGCTCGCCTTCTGCGATATAAATAGCAGAAAGATTTAAGTATATATTTCCGTGATCCGGTTTTAATTCCTTTGCGCGGTAATAGTGTTCGATCGATTCATCTTTCCTGCCCAATCTGTATAAAACGACAGCTAGATTAAAATGGGACAAAAAGTAATCTTCTCGTATCCCAATCGATTTTTCTAAAAGAGGAAGGGACTTATCATACTCTCCAACCTCTTCATAAATGGAACCTAGATTATTTAAACCCATATAATCTTCTGGAAATATTTTTAAAAAATTTTTATATTCGATAATTGCTTGTTTATAATCTCCCTGAATATCAAAAAGATTTGCTAAGAAGAATCGGGCATCCCTAAAGGTGCCGTCTAGATCAATGGCCACTCGAAAAGATTTTTCAGCCAAGTCATATTCTTCCAATTTTTCAAATATAATCGCTTTTCCATAAAAAGCCTGTGCCTGAAAATCTATCGAAATGATCTTCTCGTACATCTCGATGGCCTTCTCATTCTCGTTTAACTCATCGTATATTTGGGCTAGATTATAATAAATATTGATATATTCCTCTTTGCTGTTGGGAAAAGATAAAGCTTTCTCAAAAAAAGATACTGCTTGTTCTGTATCTTCCGAAATGTAAGCGTTTAAAGCCAAGGTAATATAATTGTCGCTTCTTCTAGAGTCCAAAAAATCACCTCACTAGGAATACTAAACTAGAAATTAACAGTTCCTATATATTTTTTATTACCTGCATCCGGTTTTTCATCTAGATTCCATTTTGCACGGATACCGGAAGCTTCGGCTAATTTTGTATAATAATACATTACAATACCTGCATCTACGTAATTCTCATGTCCATCAAAGTTTTCGATATACAGTTCAACTTCTGAATCTGTTATCAAAAATCTCCAAGGCTGCAGATTTTTGGAAGACGGTGCATATCTAAGATAATAGAACAAATCATCTAAACCATAGCTTTCTAATGTCTCAATACGAATAGGAGTATTAAAATCTCCATCATAGATAAAATCTTCCAAACCTAAACGAGAACTGTACTTCTCTTCCCCTATATTCAAATTAGCATAAGGATAGCCTATGCCTAGTGCAAATTCAATTTTTCCTGTTTTATCCGGGAACGCTTTCTGCATACTTTCCTCATCTGCGTTATGTAAACTGATCCAGCAGCTTCCCAACCCGATATCTTGAAGTTTCGTAATAAGATCTTCCATATAATAAGCACCATAAATATAAGCTTCAGGAACTTCGTTCTCGATATCCATGGCAATATAAGCTGGAGCTAGAATCATAGTGCCCGCATAGCCGCCTTTGCCTTTTAACACCTCAACGACTTCTGCTCCATTTTCTTCTAAGTGAAAATCAACAGAACACAACTTAGCTAAACTGTTTACTTCGCTGATAATCGAATTTAGTTTTTTAACATCACCGCTCTTGATTTTTTTATCCTTAAAATCCCTGATCGATTTTCTTGTCTTCATAAAATTGGCCATTAACATAATAAACACCTCCATAGTTTCTTATATTTTATTTTACTACATTCTAAAAATAATGTCATCTTTGATATTATCAGCTTTACACTTTCTACCTATTTTCCAATCCTTCTCCTCTCTAGTATAATAGAAAAGAGGTGTCATTATGAAATTAAGCCAGCAGCAGACTGAAGCACTGCATCATTTTAAAGGACCTGCCCTTACATTAGCTGTACCAGGAGCAGGAAAAACAACCGTTCTTATTCACCGCATACTGCATCTGATGGAAAAACATGATATTTCTTCAAACAAAATTCTTTCTATCACCTTCAGCAAAAATCAGACAGCGGATATGAAAGAGCGTTTTTTGACGACTGCACAAAAGTATGGAATAAATGCAGAAGCCCATTTCCATACAATCCATGCTTTTTCCTATAAAATATTACGGGAATATCTGAAAAAAAATCATTTAAGCTTTACCTTAATTGAAGGAAATCATGAGTTTAACCGCTATAAACTCATTCGAAGAATATATTATGAAAAATATCATCAATCCATATCTCAAGAAGAAATCGAAAGATTCAATACGCATTATTCTTTGATGAAGAACAAAATGATTCCCTTGGAAATATATTTGGAAAATACCACCGTCCCTCACAAATTCAAAGATTTGTATTTGTCTTATGAGAAAATAAAAGAAAAGCACTTCTTTATTGATTTTGAAGATATGCTCTATAAAACCTATGAAATTCTTGAAAAAGATAAATCCATTTTAAAAAGAATAAAAAATCAATATCCTTTTATACAAGTAGACGAAGCTCAAGATACATCTGCACTGCAGATTCAAATCATTAATAAAATAGCAGCTCCGGAGAATAACCTATTTATCGTTGCAGACGACGATCAATCCATCTATCGATTTAGAGGAGCCGAACCTTCCTATCTTCTGAATTTTAAAAATCGCTATCCGGAAGGAAAAATTTATTTTATCGAAGAAAACTTCCGCTCCACACCAACTATAATAAACACGGCGGATATCATCATTCAAAAAAATAAAAATAGATATGAAAAAAATATATTCACTTCGAAAGACGATCTAACACCGATTCGGCTTATAAAAACAAAAACAGCAGCAGGACAATATAAGTTTTTATCACAAGAATTGAAGGATACAAACAATATTACCGCAATATTATTTCGAAATAATCTTTCTGCCTTGGCTTTAACAGATTATTTAGAGAAAGAAAACATTTCTTACCATATAAAAAGCTCTCCTGCACAGTACTTAAACCATTTTTTCTTGGAGGATCTTCTTTATATTAAACAGTTTTCTGAAAACCTTACAGATCAGCAGCTTTTCGAAAAAATATACTATAAACTAGGAGCCTATATCAGCAAAAAACAGCTGAGCTTTCTTCCCACCTTTGACGAAAACACTCCTATACTTGACCGGTTATTAGATGATCCTATGATTCAAGATTATCAGGAAGAAAAAATAAGAAACGCTAAAAAAATACTCGACAAAATAAGAAATAGCGATATCCCTGAAGCCATCGACCTAATCTGTTATGAACTCCAATACGAAGATTATCTGGATAAAAAGCTGAGTTTAGAAGACCGAACAGAATCGATACAATTTCTTATCGAAAGCTATAAACAGATTTTTAAAAATTGCAGGAGTGCAGAGGAACTTTTAGATAAAAGGAAAAAACTGCTTCTTGACTTAAAACATCGGGAAAAGACAAATTCAAATCTCATCCTCTCCACCATCCATCTTTCCAAGGGTCTGGAATACGATAGGGTCTATCTCATCGATCTTATAGAAGGAGATTTCCCTTCCCGCTCCAGAGAACCGGCATTATCCGAAAGAATACTCCATTCAGAGGAAGAAAGACGGTTATTTTATGTGGGGATGACCAGAGCGAAAAAAGAACTCATCC
Organism: Gallicola sp. Sow4_E12; assembly: GCF_052116305.1. Lineage (NCBI taxonomy): Bacteria > Bacillati > Bacillota > Tissierellia > Tissierellales > Peptoniphilaceae > Gallicola > Gallicola sp. Sow4_E12. The sequence continues at coordinate 7,353 of NZ_JBQKLI010000030.1, forward strand.
TAATAACATCAAAAGAACGCAACCATACCAAAGTAAAAATCTCCCGTTTTTATGAAGAAGTCAAAAAAATTAAAAGCTCTAGATAAACAGAAAGTCCTATAGTTCATTTATATTTCACGAATATAACATTGAAAATCGCTTCATCTCCGAATATTTCCCATAAAAAAAAGCTCTTCCCTCTCCATGTTTGGAGAAGCGAAGAGCTTTGCTTTTTTTTTAATTTTTCTTTTTTGAAAATTTGGGCAGTTTAAATTGTCTCTCACGAGGCACTCTTTCTCTGCGGGGTTTATGATCATAATTTAAATCTATTAAATAGGATACTGCAAATACAATTATAGATGCTACAAATGCAAGAATACAAATTTCTAATAACAAAATCCCTGTAGGCGTGGTCAATAGGACTAATCCCGCGATCATCGTCGCAAAAAATGCTATAAATAATATCCCGCCGAAAAGATATCTTGTCTTTCGATTCCCGATACCCATCCGTGTTGTAATAAGTACTATACCTGCTGCCAATAAAGCGACGAAAGGTACCTTAATAACCATATCAAATTGTTGAAAGATAATGGAAAATAATGTTCTCATATCAAATCTCCTCAAATTTCTTATGAGTTATTATAACACATAATACAATTTTCTGGAAAGTTTAACACAGTCTAAAGATTAGTCTAGGACTATTCATTACCCGACCTACTACACGAACAGGAAGCCATGCCCCGTTAAAAAAGGCTGATTAGTTTATACATTGAAATCAGAATTGAAAAAACAGCTACCGTTTTTTTAAGTATGTCTTGATTGATACGATTGCCGTTTTTGCTTCCGAAATATACGCCTGCACCATGGGATAATATGACTGCAGGTATTAAAGGCAGTATAATCGACAGATCCGAGTTCAAAATATAACCTATACTTGATGGAATCCCTATAAAAACGGAATTAAAAAGAGAAGTCGCTACAGCTTCGTGTATTCCGATTCCAAGCATTAAAAGGATCGGCAGTACGATGATCGGGCCTCCCGCTCCAGAAATAGAGCAGATAAACCCTGTGACAAATCCGATAACGATTAAAAGAAATTCATTGCACTTTATTTTCTGATTTTCTTTGTTCTTTCTAATTAATATAGAAATACCGGATAACAAAACCATTGTATACAATATGATTTGTACAATCTGTTCTGGAATCAAAAGATTCGCTTTGACTCCGAGAAAACTTGCAAAGAAACTGCCTATACTCAAGATAATAGCGATGCGAAGATTTAACAGATTTTTTTTATAATAATTAAAACTTCCTAAAGCACCAGACACGATAAAAGCTGTAAAACTAAGTGCAAGTGCCTCTACTGAACGCAAGTTCATTACCGATATATAATATATCGGTAATAAAAAACCTGCTATTCCGCTGACTCCAACTAAAACTCCAACGATAAAATTGATTATTATAGTTAATAGCATTCTGACATATATTTTTTAGCTTTTGCTAAAATTTCCTCCTCATTTAGTGTTTTTACTTCTCGATCCTTCATTACTATTTTACCCCTCACAATCATGTCCGATACATTACAGGCATTGACAGATTCAATTAAGGTATGAAGGAGATTGCCAGTAGGCATAAGAGCCGCCGTTTCGAGGTTTATTCCGATAAGATCAGCCTTATACCCTTTTTCAACTTTCCCGCCTTTTTCATCAAGCATAGAGTATCCGCTATAACTTGCCATTTTTAACAGATCCTCAGCCGGCATAACATTGTATATATTATTTGGAACACCATGATAAATATTCATAATCGATCTAAAAATTTTCATTTCATTCCACAAGGAAAGCCCGCCGTGGGCAGCCCCGTCGGATCCAAACCCTATGGCAATACCTTCTTTTAACAACTCGGGAGTTTGAGGTACAGCTTTACCAGAATTTGAGAATGGACAATGGCAGATTTTTATATTGTGCTTTTTAATAATCTCGATTTCTTCCTCTGATAAAATCAAGCTGTGGGCGCCTATAAACTTTTCCGAAAGAAGTCCAAAAGATTCCAAAAATTCATAAGGTCTTTTGCCAGATCGTTCTATAATTCCATCTATTTCATTTTGGTATTCATTCATATGGCTCATAACAAACGTTTCTCGTTCTTTGGCATGATCAAAAACTTTTTCAATCAATTCGTCAGAGCAGTTGTTTAAAGCTCGTAAGGAATAATATATTTTGATTCGGTCGCCATTGTATTTATCATATAAATCATCCAATACTTGTACTGCTTCTTCCGTAGTCGTCCTTACAGACTCTGGAAGAGAGGGATCATCCATTGTCGATGCAGTGACTGCACCGATAAGACCAGATTTTTCATAAACTTTGCAAGCTTCTTCCATAAAGTAGCTGCCTGCATCGATAAATCCCAGCGTTCCTGATTTTATCATTTCTAACGCACTTAACTCTGCCATAAATTTCATTTTATCCGGATCCAGCGTACTTTCAAAAGGAAGCATTATACGAGTCCAGATAATAGGTTTCGCATCCAAAACAAGCCCTTTTAACAGCTGCTGCCCGGTATGGGTATGGCAGTCGATAAGACCTGGCATAAAACATTTTCCCCTGCCATCTAGAATTTCATGGTTTTTATAACGGTCTTTTACCTCATCCCATTTCCCGATTTCTATAATTTCTTCATTTTCAATTACGATACAGGTATCTTCTGCTACACTTTCATAATCCGATACTACTGTAGTGTTTTTTATAATCATTATATCCCCCTAAAAAAGATTTGAAATATTCAGTAATAATGTTGACCAGATAACTGAACCGACAAAGGCTCCCGTCATGACTAATAACCCGACTATCAATATTTTCCATCCTTGTTTCAAGAAAGTTTTAAGCTGATTGCTGATACTCATTCCTGCAAATACTCCGACCATTGAAAAAGGAGCTGTAAAATTGATCAAACCTACATAATGTATAACGTCCGCACGTATCGGACTGATAGGGCTTGCTAATGCCAAACCTATCAAAGAACAATATGCAATAATCGGAAGACGAAAGGGAATAAACTTCGTACAAAGTACTGCGATCATCCCAATGCCTATAAGGATCAATAATCCCGGTACAGATTCTAGAAAACCAACTTCATACCCTATGTAATTAGCCAACGCTGTTCCAGCGGCACTTAATATAAATAAAATCAACCATTCAATATATCTCATATTGTCCCCCTAAAAATCTTTCTTTAGTGCAAATCTGCTAAGCTTCGGTTCTAAGATTCGATATAATTTATCGCATAATGGTATCCCGATAAACATATACATATAAATTCCTGTAATCCCCGCAATTGTCTCTCCAGCAGAAGCCAATGTATTGATAGCTGCTGCAGACTCCGGATATATTGCCGATAGAGATGCACTGGCACTCGCCATAAATATACCTGCTCCGATTCCGGATCCAAGTCCTAAAGCTTCCGGTGTAAATAAACCTGTCATTGAGACTAATGTGGCAAGAAATCCGAAATAAATAGTTCCAATCATACCGCCTATTATGTAAACCGGCAAACTCCCCCTCGCTTCAAAAGAGTCCGGTCCGTAGATATCATTAATAAGCGCCATGTGATATTCTCTGTTCAATGAAAAACTTGCTCCTACAGCTTCCCGTTTCATACCTAAAAGAATCGCTGCAGGCAATGCTACGATGATACATAATAAACTTCCGAAACCATGGAGAAGAAGTACAGGTCCTGTTTCGATAATGATATCGATATTGGAGCCTGCTGTGACACCAAGTTTTGCAATAAATAAACATATTCCTATTACTACAAGTTTTGATGCTGCTTTTGTCTCAGTCTCATTGATAATCTTAAAAACTTGCGGACCTGACAGAACCCCTAAAATAATGGTGTAAAAGATTGGGAAAAGAATAAACATCCCGCTTCCAAATTGAAACTCTTTTCTTCCTATGAGCTCTGCTATTAAAACAAAAATATAAGCCAGCAGAAATATTTTCCATTCTGTTCTAAAACGTTCTCCTAATGTTTTGTACTGATAATTTGCTTTCATATTGCCTCCTTGTTAAAATATTTTTATGTTAAATAAAGTTTAACAAGATTGGTTTTTTATAAAAAGGACAAGTGGGTATTTTTGAGGTGGTTTTTATGAATATAGAAGAGTTAATAAAATTAAATCCTGATTTTGAATTTTTCAGCAGCAAAATGACGGAAGATGTAAAACGAAATTATTATATTAAAGAATATGAAACAGGAGAAATCATCAGCCATAAATCAAGCGAATTAAAACATTTTGGAATTATAGCCGCAGGCGCCTCCAGAGTGATCAATGAATTTGAAAACGGAAATATCTACATGATCGAAACAAACCCTGCAATCGATTATATAGGAGAAGTCACTATCTTAGCACAGCAAAAATATACCAGTGTTACCATCGAAGCCTCTAAACCTTCTACGGTGTTCTATATCCCAAGAAAAACTGCAGAGAAATGGATTTTTGAAAACGTAGAAATTTTGAGTCGGCTAACTATTCGAGTTGCCAACAAACTCTATCGTTCCTCTTTAGAAAATGGTATGAAACTGTTTTACTCATCCGATTATATACTCATAGATTACTTAGTAAAAATCGCTGCTGCCCATAAAATCACAGGCATAAAAAGATATAAATTTCCTCATACAAGATCCTTTATGGCAGAAGAAATCGGTATGAATCTAAAAACATTAAACCGGACCATTACAAAACTAAAAGATAAAGATTTGTTTTTTATTGAGAAAGGTAAAATTGTTATGACTCTAGAAAATTATAAGAATTCGCAGAATTATTTAGATGCAAGCAAAATGAATTAGAACCGATCAAAGATCGTCACTATCCACTTCGAAGAGAGACTTAAAATAATTGTGTTCCTGTTTGATAAAAGACAAAAAACATTGAAACCCCTTTCCCTAACCAAAAAACTATATCAGCTATTTATATTAGAATAAAAATCCCAGACAGAATTCTTTATTCTAGAAGCCTCCTTTTCATATTTCCAACTCCTATATTTCCTATACTAGAGAAAAGAAGCCTTCTGATGTGTACCCATAAAACTGGACACAATATTAAATTAATTATTTACAAGTGGATGCTAGCCTATATTTTGTAGGAGGCATCCATTTTGTTTTGCTTTGAATTCTTTCATT
>NZ_JBQKLI010000031.1:0-11790 GCF_052116305.1 Gallicola sp. Sow4_E12
TGTTCATCTCCTCAGTTAGGTATTTGTTGGTACTTTTATTTTAACCGAGGACGAGCATTTTGGCTCATTTTTTTTGATTTTTCTTTTTACACCATTATACGGACTTTATCTCGCCTTGCGCCAACTTATTTATGGTATAGTTATATATTGAGAAAGAGGTGTCTTTATGTGTACAACAATTGTAATGGACTATAACGGGGGCTCTGTTCTTGCACGAAATTTAGACTATGAAGTCCCCCTAGAATATAATGTGCTCTACCTGCCTCAAGGTTATACTTATGGGCAAGATCTGCTGGGCAATGATTTGAAAGCAAAATACAAAGCATTAGGCCTTGCCTTTTATAATTACGATCCTTTAAAAGACGGAGTCAATGAACACGGACTCGTAGGCTGTACGAATTATTTTCATGCGATGAATATCCATGCGGATCATGTAGACGAAAGCAAATTCAACATTTCAAGTCTTGATTATTTAAACTACGCCTTAACGAATTTTAAAAACGTCGAGGAATTAGTCGCGGATCTTCCGAATATCCGCGTCTCTACGAAGGACAGCGAGGGAAATAAAATCATCTGTCCTGATTTCCACCATATCTTTGTAGATACAACGGGAAGATGCGTGGTGGTTCAGCCTGAAAAAGGAAAGTACATCTATTTTGAAAACCCTTATAAGGTCATGACCAACTCTCCCTCCTTCCCCCGCCATATCAAAAGACTTCACAAATGCATGGACCCGAATAATATCGAGTCTTTTAAAGGTGCAAAAGATCTTCCAGGAGGCTATGATCCCGTAAGCCGTTTCATCAAAGCCTATTATCTGAATAAAACTCACGTTAAGCCAAAAGGTACGAGAGAAGCTCTAGAAGCCTCTTATACCATTATGGAAATGATGAAGATGTCAGAGGGGATGTTCTATAGCGATATCCATCAGTATCACACCTACACCCGCTATATCTGCGCTTATGACACAAAAAACAGACTTCTCACTGCGAGAAGCCATAATAATTCAAAAGTCTATCAACTATCGATAGAGGCTTTAGAAGGTATGGGACGAACAGCGATCCCTTTTAAAACCAATTTAGAAATAGAAAAATTTGATTTAAATCAGTGTATCAAAAAAACAGAGTGAAAGATTACGCTTTCACCCTGTTTTTTTATTTTAAATTTTAACCTCAAATTCTAGGCTTTATATATCCTATTTAGGGTATAATTAGAATAGGAAGGTGATTCTATGAAAATTAATACAGATACTATGGTTTCGATTACTGAAGCAAATCAAAACTTTTCTAAAGTAGCTCGCTTAGTAGACGAAAAAGGTTCTGCTGTTATTTTAAAAAACAATACCCCTAAATATATCCTAATTGAATATAAGGAATTTGAAGAGAACGAAACGTCTAGAGATGAAGACATTTTAGAAATATCTAAAAAGTTAATAAAAAAGAATAAAGAAGCCTACAAGATTCTTGCGAAATGAAAAAACTTAATAAGTCCCACATTCTGCTTCTTCATCAACAGCTGATAACGGAATTTGGAGGTGCTGGAGGTATTCGAGATGATAACTTATTGGACCTTTCCATTAACGCTCCTTACCAAACCTTTGACGGAAAAGAACTCTATCCTACCACTATCGAAAAAGCGGTTCATCTTGGATTTTCTATCATCAAAAACCATCCTTTTTTAGATGGTAATAAACGAATAGGTATCCATTCTATGCTAGTACTCTTATTCTTAAATGATTATTCTTTAGATTACACTCAAGAAGAGCTGATTGAAATCGTTATGGATATTGCAAGCTCAGAAAAATCGGATCAAGATCTGCTCTTATGGGTAATAGATCATATTTCTAAAAATTAATTATTCTATTGGAAATGCCTCTACCGTTGCGGCAGGATCTCTATCCCCTTTTAAAACGAAGCTAGAAATAGAAAAATTTGAATTAAAACAGTGCATCTAAAAAACAGAGTGAAAGATTACGCTTTCACCCTGTTTTTTTATCTTAGTCTTTATACATTTTCTAAAAGATCACGCTCATATAAATAGTCCAGCTGTACATCTTCTCCCAATACAAAGGAATGCTCTGAAAATTTTTTGAACTTATTTTTCTCATAAAAACGAATCGCCTTATGATTGTGTTCCCAGACTCCCAGCCATAATTTTTTAAGATTATTATTTTTCGCCCTTTCTATGGCAAAATCCAGCAGCTTTTGTCCGATTTTCATCCCCTGAAATTCCTCTTTTATATAGATCCTCTGAAGTTCTGCCGTTTTTTTATTTCCTTCTTCTGATTGAGCTTTGTTGAAATTTATTTTAATATATCCGCAAACCTTTCCTTCCCTGTAAGCCAAAAAGAATACAGAACCCCGAGTCTCTATTTCCTTTCTTAAAGATTCCAGCGATAAATCTTCCTTAATATACGAATTCATATCTTCTTCGGAATTATATTCTCCGAAGGTTTCTACAAATGTTTCAATACTTATTTTCTGCAGTTCTTTAAGCATCTCTTTCTCTGCTTGAAGAATTAAAATCTCATTTTTCATTGGACTTCCCTCCTGTATCATTTTCATTATATCGAAAAAACGATCTTCTTAATACTTGCCTGAAATATTATCTCTTTATCCATTATTAATAATAGAATAACTCTCTAAAATATCCTCTAATTTTAAAATAGCAATAAAACATAACCCAAACTTGTTATAACATTAACTTAAATGGGTACAATGTTAATATCGTTACAAATAGTAACCCTACATTACATTTAAAAGGAGATTTTATATCAAAAATTATTATAGGTTCAAATCATGCAGGAACAGCAGCCATCAACACGATCTTGGATAACTACAAAAACGAGGAAGTTGTAGTATACGTTCGCAACGATAACATCAGCTTCCTAGGCTGCGGTATGGCTTTGTGGATTGGAAAACAGATTTCAACAGGAGACAATCTTTTCTACTGTACTCCTCAGATCCTGCAAAACAAGGGATCTAAAGTTCATATGGGAGCGGAAGTAACAGCCATAGATCCAGAGTCAAAAACTGTAAAAGTAAAACTTAACGGCGAAGAAATCGAAGACCATTATGATAAATTGATCCTCGCTACCGGATCCAACCCTGTTACCCTTAATATTCCAGGCAAGGAACTTGAAAACGTACAGCTCGTAAAGCTGTATCAAAACGCACAGTCAGTTATTAACAAAATAGAAGAAGATCCTTCCATCGAAAATGTAGTCGTAATCGGTGCAGGCTATCTCGGGGTAGAATTAGCGGAAGCGTTCCAAAGACTGGGTAAAAACGTAACCCTTATCGACAGAGAAGAACATATCCTTTCCGGCAACTTCGATCCAGAACACGGAGACCGCATGGCGGAAAACATGAAAAGCAACGGCATTGATATCCGCTTAGAAGAATCTGTATTAGAATTTAAAGGGGAAAAGGGAAAAGTTTCCTCTGTTGTCACAGATAAAGGCACATTCCCTTGCGAAATGGTCATTTCTGCTGCAGGTTTTACACCAAACTCAAGCCTCGGGGGAGAAGCTTTCGACCGTTTTAAAAACGGTGCTTATCTTGTGAATAAACGATTCGAAACTTCTCAAAAAGACGTCTATGCTATTGGGGATTGCTCTACTGAATATAACAACGCCATCGACGATGTAGACTATATCGCCCTTGCAACAAATGCTGTTCGTAGCGGAATCGTAGCAGCTCACAATGCTTGCGGTACAGATATCGAGTCTCTAGGTGTTCAAGGATCCAGCGCTATTTCTATCTTCGGATACAATATGGTCTCAGCAGGACTTACTGTGGCTGCTGCCAAAAAACATAATATCGATGTCTCTTATACAGACTTCGAAGATACACAGCTTCCAGCCTTCATGGAAATCGACAATCCTAAAGTCAATATCCGTATCGTGTATAGAAAAGACAACCGTGTTATCGTAGGTGCGCAGCTTGCTTCAAATTACGATATCTCACAACAAATCAACCTCTTCTCTCTAGCGATCCAAGAAAAAGTTACGATCGATAAATTAGCCTTATTAGATATCTTCTTCCTTCCGCATTTCGATCAGCCCTATAATTACATTACAATGGCTGCATTATCTGCGAAGTAAGACAAAAACCAACCCTCCTGAAAGATTCTTCGGGACGGTTTTTATATCTTCTGTATTTTCTAGATCTTTTTGCAGCATATTTTTCTCTCCTCTTTGCCCATAAAGAAAACCATGACACTCTTTCTTGAAAAGATAAGATTAAAAGCAGAAATCTGGGATTTCTGCTTTTAATCTATTGTATTCAGCTTTTTCATGTCTATCAATAACAAACTTCGCAGAGATTCTTTAGAAAAGCATCTGCTCTAATTCCTAAACTTTCCGCAAATCTTTCCGCTTCTAAAATATACTCATCTCCCAAAGCTTTTGGATCATGGGCATCTGCATTGATAAGATATCGAAGATCATATTCTTTTGAGATCTGGAAAATATCTTGATTTGGATAGGGCCTTCCTGTTCTAAAACCATTTGCATTGATTTCAACAGGGACATTCTCTTTCTCGCAAGTTTTAAAAATCTTTTTCATCGTCTCTTTTGAAACTTCATCCAGTCTGCCATTATAATGATTTGTCAAAAACATATCCGGATGGGCTAAGATATCAAAGAAACCAGTAGATAGCCCCTCAATCACCTTGTCGCCATATAAACGAATCTCTCTTTCTCCTTTCGGAGCAAAGTAGTCGATTCCTCCCCTTCTATCGCTTCGATGCTGTCCTAATACAAACAACTCGTATCCTCGCACTTCTCGGAGATATCTGTACCACTCCATCTCTTCCGGATAATACTCCGCTTCAAATCCTTTGATAATATTGATCTGCTCTTGATATTTTTCAATTACTTGATCAAACTCGCGATTATAAGCATTGAATTCTTCAAAGAGCATTCTGCTGCTGTCCGGATTCCCTTTTAAGGGAACATGCTCCGTAATGGCAATCTCCTTCATGCCCAGTTCAATCGCTTTACTAATATAGTCCTCTATTTCTCCCGTACCATGACGGCACCATCTTGTATGTGTATGATAATTAGAAATCATCGAATTCTCCTTTGAGTTCAGTTCATTTTCATCAATGAGTCTATTATACACGTTTAGGAAAAATATTTTTTAAGTTTAGAACAAGATAATATGAAATCCAGTCTCTTTAAGCTATCTTTTAGAGATACATCATCTTAGAATCCATAATAATCTTTCTTCTAGATCCCCTTATTTCTTTTAAAGAGAACCTCGTTTCTATATACCTAGACTCTTTTGCAGCAATAGTCCTCCCTTGAAAAAGGCAACGCATTTTTTTGACATTATTTCCTTAAAATCTTCTCCATCGCCTTGCCTTTCGCAAGCTCATCAATTAATTTATCCAGATAACGAACTTCCCTCATTAAATCCTCTTCGATATTTTCTACTCTTATACCGCAGACAACGCCCGTAATAAGTTCTCTTTTTTCATTCATAGAAGGAGCCTCCTTGAAAAACTCCCGATAGCTTTTTTCCTCTTCTAAAACCTTAGCCAACCCGGCATCATCATAACCAGTCAGCCAAAAAATAATCTCGTCTACTTCCTCTTTTGTTCTGCCTTTTCTCTCTGCCTTATTTACCAGCAAAGGGTAGACCTTCGTAAATTTCATAGCATATACTTTTTGATTATCCATATCTTCTCTCTTTTCTTTTTGAATTTTTAAATCTTTCTGGTTAAAAAAGACTTCCTGTTTCTACCACTAATTCATTCTTTTGCTATCTTTTTAAAAATAATTTCTCCCAAACTAAACAGCAGATAGACAAATACTATAACCAAAGGAATAAAAATATAGTTTGCCATCTCCGGAAAAATCGGTTTGTATTTGAAATAAAAATAATTCCCATCTACCAAAGGATTGATAATACTCACGATAAACAAATACAATAAAAACCATTTGTAGGCGAAAACTTTGTCTCCCTTTTTAATCTCAACAGGATAAGCAGCTCTTGCATAATAAGGAAAAAGCAGTGTAATCACATGATTTATAATAAAGCTGATTCCTATAGGATGAGTTATACCGTATACTCTGCTGGGATAAAGAAAGGTCAGCCATGCAAATAAAGAAAAATAGCAGATTACAGCATACAGTTTTCTATTTTTTGTCAGCAGGAAAGCCATAATTAAAATAGAATTTATCCTGCTGATGTGTAGAGGCAGGGATTCGCCTAGATCAAATTCAAACAAAATAAAATAGGATCCGTAGAGAAGTATCTGCTGGATAAGGCTTACTATAAAAAGGATAACCGTAAATCCCTTTTCATATTTCTTTATAAACTTCTTTTCCTTATACATCCATAATGCACTTATCATAAGAATACAGATGTAAAGGATATGGTCTATTCTAAAAAGTGGAATATATTCTCCAAACTCTGTCATATTCTTACCTCCGGCTGTCTGTTTTCGAAAGATAAAGGAAACTTTCTGTATCTACTGTGGAATAAAAGCCCTTTTTTCTGCCTTAAAACCAGTTTGTTCGGCTATAAAATCTCGTACTTTTCCACTAAAAAATTTATCGTAGAACGGATAATTTTTACTAGGACTTCTATATCGATATCTTCCAGCTTCTTTACATAGATACAGGATTTTCCCATTTTATATTTTCCTAAACTCTTTAAAAGTTCTTGATTTTCTTTCGTATCGGAATAAATATAAAGAGAAATAGCCGCTTTTCGAGGGGAAAAACCAACCATAAGCCCATCCCCTTCCTGTCTGCTCCGTTCTGATTTGTAATGATATTTTCCGAAGCCGATAATACTGTCTCCCCACATTTTAGCAGAATATCCTGCAGTGTTTTCAAATATTTTTACCAGATCTATACTATCTTTGCGTTTTCTCTCCGTATTTGCATAATTGTCGATAAATTCATAAACGTCAGCATCATTTTCTTTTGTTTTCAGTTCAGCCATAAAACATCTCCCCTGATTTAGTATTATGTCTTAAATTATTATTGTAATACCCTTTCTGCTGTCTTTTTTTTATTCCTCCAAAATCCCTTTTTGTACAGCTTTTGCCTAATACATACTCGTTAAATGGGTATTTATAATGAAACCGTTACTTTTAACCATGAAAGGAGACAATATGAAAAAGATAAGGGTACTACTTATGGTTCTTTTTGCCGTCCTTTTTATAACGGCTTGCGGAAATCAAGGAACCGAAGAAGCTCCTCCTGCAGAGGAAGGGAGCACAACGAAGGAAAACATAACAACAGAAGAATCAAATGAAGGAAAACCCGAAGGCACACCAGTGGAAACAGCTGCTCCAGAAACAGATTACGAGCCGGCTTTTCCAGAACAAACCAGAGTCAACGCTGTAAAAACAGAATTTGACTACCAAACTTCAAAAATTGCCGAGGGATTAAACAGTCCTTGGGGAATAGCAGTTCTTCCGGACGGCAGTTTTGCCATAACAGAAAAGGGCGGGTCTCTTGGAGTGATGAGTCCTGAAGGAAACTTAAGCGGCGTTATTGCAGGCTTTCCTGAAGTCGACTCGCGAGGCCAAGGAGGTCTTTTAGATGTAAAAGCTGCACCGGACTTCGCTGAAAGCCGTATGCTTTACTTTACATTTTCCGAACCCTCCGAGGAAGGGAATCTAACAGCTGTCGCCAAGGGAAGACTTTCTGACAACAACACTGCTGTGGAAAATTTTACCGTGATCTACCGAGCGATGCCTTATTATGAAAGCGAAGGGCATTTCGGAAGCCGTATCGCTCTCGATCCAGAAGGAAATCTATTCATCTCTACAGGAGACCGAATGGACTCTGCTAACCGCAGAAAAGTACAGGAATTCGATAACGGCCACGGAAAAATTCTTCATATCACACCAGATGGAAATGCTGCTGGAGAAAGCCCTATCGAAAACGAAGAAGCAAACCCAGAGATTTATTCCTATGGCCATAGAAACGTCCAAGGATTAGACATTCACCCTGAAACCGGCGAACTATGGGCAAGCGAAATGGGACCTGAAGGCGGAGACGAGCTTAATCTCATCCTGCCAGGAAGAAACTACGGTTGGCCATTAGTAAGCTACGGCGTGGAATACGGCGGCCAGCCGGTCGGCGAAGGAATTACCGAAATGGAAAACACAGAACAGCCTGTCTACTATTGGGATCCGGTACTTGCCCCCAGCGGCATGACCTTCTATTCCTCCGATGAAATTCCAGAATGGAAAAACAACCTCTTTATCGGCGGACTTCGTTCTCAGCATATTGCAAGAATAGTATTAGAAGATAATAGAGTTGTCGGCGAAGAGCGATTCTTAGAAAATGAAGGGGAAAGATTCCGAGATGTAGAAATGGGACAAGATGGCGCCCTTTATTCTATTACGGATAATGGAAATTTGTATCGGATAGGAAAATAATTAAAAAACCAAGGAACAAAACACTGTTCCTTGGTTTTTTATTGCAATTAACTTTATCTCCTTCCTATTCTTCTGCATAGAGATAGGAAATCTTGCTGCCATATAATTAAACTTCCATTTATTATATAATAGCAGGAGCAACTACTAAAAAGGAAACGGTGACATTATGATCATTATACGAGATATAAAATTAGAAAAAATGGATGAATCGAAGCTGGAAGCAAAGATTCGCCGTCTTATAAAAAGAGATCAATTTAAATATACTGTCTACAGACGTTCCATCGATGCGAGAAAGGGTATTCTTTACAACTATCAAGTTCTTGTAGAAGGGAAGTTCAGCGAAAAAGAAGTTAAACGGATAAAAAATGCTGCTTTCTATAATGAAGAAAGCTATGAGTTAACTCCGGGAGAAAAGAAACCTTCTGTTTGTGTGGTAGGATTCGGTCCATGTGGAATTTTTGCTTCCTATCTTCTTTCAAAATACGGGATACCTGTGACGGTTATTGAAAGAGGATCTAAAGTGGAAGAACGGATGAAAAAAATCGACGATTTTCTTCATGGCGGAAAGCTGGATGAAAACACGAATGTACAGTTTGGCGAAGGAGGAGCCGGAACCTTTTCGGATGGAAAACTTACATCCAGATCCAAGGATAAACGAGTTCGGGAAGTTTTAAAAACCTTCGTGGAATACGGAGCTCCTTCGGATATTCTTATCGATCAAAAACCTCACATCGGTACCGATGTGCTTTCTGAAATTATCGTTAAAATCCGCAAAGACCTCGTTCAAAAGGGAGTGGACTTCCATTTTGATACGACTATGGAAGATATTGTCGTCGAAAAGGGCAAAATCACGAAGATCTTAACGGACAAAGGAGATTTTACAGCAGATTATTATATCTTTGCTTTAGGAAACAGTCCAAGGGATACTTTATTTCAGCTAAAGGATAAAATATCTATGTCCAATAAACCCTTTGCAGTAGGATATCGCATCGAACATCCTCAGGAGCTTATCGACCTTTCCCAATATAAAACGAAATCAGAAGAACTTCCTCCAGCTTCTTATCAGCTAAGCCACAGCAAGGAAAATCAAAGAGGAGTCTATACCTTCTGTATGTGCCCGGGAGGCTATGTCGTGAACAGTTCCAGCGAAGAAGGACGACTTTGTGTCAACGGCATGAGCTATCACAGCCGTGACGGAGAAAACGCAAATTCCGCTATCGTCTGCGGAATCGGAGAAGAAGTCTATGGAACAAATCTTCTAGACGGTGTCCGTTTTCAAAGAGAGATCGAGGAAAAGGCCTTTCAGCTGGGAGGCGGAAACTACAACGCTCCTGTTCAAAGAATTGAAGATTACCTTTCCGACACTCTGACTACCTCTTTTGGAAGGATCAAACCTACCGTAAAACCAGGATACACCATGACGAATCTAAACGGCATCTACCCGAAGATTGTCGACGACTATATTAAAGAAGCCCTTTCTGCTATGGGAAGAAAAATTAAAGGATTCGATCAGAAAGATGCTGTTCTTACAGGGGTTGAAACTAGAACTTCCTGTGCAGTGCGACTTGATCGGGAAGATAATATGAGGTCCAAAGGCCTTTCCAACCTTTACCCTTGCGGCGAAGGTGCCGGTTATGCAGGAGGTATCGTCTCAAGCGCTATCGACGGACTAAAAGCTGCAGAGCAGATTATCGAAAACAAAGAATAGAATTTTAACTCATAAAATTCACAAAAGCGGGACTGTATGCAGTTTTACCGTCTAAATACAGCCCCGCTTTATGACGTCATCAAGTATAGAAAGGAGAACTATAAAATGCTGATATAGATTATAGCAGCCATCGCTGCCTATTTTGTAAAAGGACTTACCGGCTTTGCGAATACCTTAGTTTTAACATCCATACTAAGTTTCGGAAGCGACAATATTAATATTACACCTGTAGATCTCCTTCTAGGATATCCCTGCAATGCCATCATCGCTTGGAAAGAGCGGAAATCTATCCAATGGAAGACCTGTCTTTCCCTATCCGCATTAGTGCTTCTCGGCAACATTCCCGGCATCCTGTTTTTAAAAAACGCCGACTCTAAAGATATCAAAGTATTTTTAGGCTTTGCTATTCTTTTTATCGGCATAGAAATGCTTTACCGAGAAGCAAAGACGAATCTAAACAAAAAACAATCGAAATCCTTCTTGGCTTTTATCGGGATTATCGCAGGACTTTTATGTGGAATTTACGGAATAGGAGCTTTTCTAAGCGCCTATGTCAGCCGAATCACAAAGGATACCCAATCCTTCAAAGCAAATATTTGCGTTATCTTCTTTATTGAAAACACCTATAGGCTTGTTTTATACAGCATCCTAGGAATCATGACCTTATCTTCTGTTAAAAGCGCCTTGCTCTTATCCCCTTTTGCCTTGCTCGGACTCGGTCTTGGAATCTGGGCGAGTCATTACTTAGACGAAAAGCTGGCAAAAAAGATTATCATCATTGTGCTGATGATTTCCGGCATTGCTTTAGCTGTGACGAATCTCACAGCTTAGGGACGAAATCTTAGTCATCTGTCCCTCTTTTATTGTGTTGCTTCTTATTGTAGATAATATAATATCCATGAGAAAAACTTCATCAGGATATACTTTGTTATGATCATAATTTTATAATATTTATTATAATTTCTGCTGTTATTCTTCCAGCTCACAGGGTATCTTACTTCTGACTGCACAAAATAAAATATTCCTTTCAAAACGACCGGCTATCCCTAAGTATAATAACATAGGAGGTTCCAAATGACTGGAAAATTTATATGGGATGCAAATACCGGCCACTCTCCCAAAGCAGAGTTTTATAAAGAATGGTCAAAGTGGTTTGTAGAAGAGGATGTAGAGAAAATAATCGAGGCTCTAGACGAAGATATTGAATGGGAAATGGTGGGAGATTCAAATATTTCCGGTAAAGAAGCTGTCCGCGAAGCCTTCTTCAAAAGAGAGGAGCAGGACACACACGAAAACGAACTGATCGAATTGCATATCGAAAACATCCTTTCCCATGGAAAAGGAGTATGCGGTTGGGAAACCATGAAAATGTCTCCCGATAAAACCTACCGCTTCTGCGATATACTAGAGTTTGCCAATCATAAAAGCGATGCGAAAGTAAAGAAAGTCATCGCTTTTGTAATGGTGATCTCTGAAGAAAATTAAGAGAAAAAATAGGGAGTTATTAAAAATTACGTAATAAAAATCGAAGGAGAATACAGTAAGTATACTATCTTCGATTTTGGGTCTGTAAATAATTTTGTGTATCAACCTAAATCCTGAGTAAGGGTAAGGGTTGATACATTTTTTATGTATCAATATATGTCCATTCCTATAGGAATGGAGCTTGTCTT
>NZ_JBQKLI010000032.1:0-10476 GCF_052116305.1 Gallicola sp. Sow4_E12
GCGATATCTCACTATCAATAGGCTTTCGCGGCATAAACCGCTCGATTAGGCTGGATGATTGACCACAAAATGATACCCGAGGAATTTACACACTAATATGGACTTGACTATAGGATATTATACGTAGACTAAAGAGAATGCTATTCGTACTTTAAAAAGAGAATTTGATTGTTCATTTCATAAAAACAAGTATTAAGAAATTATATTCACTAGGTTTTACGAAGGGTATTTGTTATCTAGAAAAATTGTTTATGATAAAAGGAGAGCGCATTTATCTAGCCTGATATTAACGAATCAATTAACTAGAGATGAAGCTTTGAAAATTTTAGATGAAAACCTATATCCTGTAGAAGAAGCAATAAAAGTTTTAAAAGTGTTTTCAGAGAAATTAGAAGTATCTGAGAAATTATTTATGGATATTATGAATGGAGAAAATAAAACATACTTAAAATTATTAAAATACTTCACTTTTAATAACATTAGATGTTAATTATAAAATTAGTAGTACTGGAAAAATTAACTTGGTTTACATTCATCCATACACTGAATATTATTCTATGGCCGATATGTTTGTTATGTATAGTAATAAGGGGGGACTTCCTCCTTAACTTGTGCTGAAACACTTTCATGTGGGACACCTGTGCTGAGATTTAAATCTAGTGCTCCTGAGATGAATTTTGAAGATCCATACGCTAATTTTGTTGAGTATGGAGACATTGTAGGACTTTAAAATTAGTCTCGTAATATTCATTTTGATAATACTGGATTAGTAACAAATGAAGATTATGTGTATTATGCTAGTGGAAATTTTTCAATTCAGATAAGGATTAGCGAATATATGGAATTCTGTAAAATTATAAATAGCAGTAATAGATTTTTTGAATTTTCGGATAAATCGTTAATTAACAAATTAATTTAATAAGGTTTTGAGGTTATGATGGGAAAAATAAGCAATAAAATAATTATTATAAGTATATTTATATTTAACTTAAATTACATACTATATAATGTAACTAATATGCCAATAATATATAAAAATCTATTCAGGTTTATTGCCGTTTTAATTTTATTATCGAGTCGATTTTTTGCTAGGAGTAAGATAAAAATAAATTACATTGACTTTTCTTGGATATTATTATTATTATTTCAGTTATTAAATTTCGATGATATAGCGTTTAATTTTTTATATATTATTTTGTTTTTAATATTATCTAAAAATACAGATATTAATTATATTATAAAAAACGGTTTCATAGTATCAATAGTGGGGCTTGTTATTATTATTAGCTTACTAAATTTAAATATTATACAAAATACTCAATATGCTTCGTTTAATAGAATAAGGCATACGTTTGGTTTTAAAAATGTTAATGCTTTTAGTTCATATATATATTCTTTAACTTTAATGTTCATAATAAGTAGAAACAAGATTAATTTATACAATTTGTCTTTATTCATTACAATACATTATATTATATATACTTTTACTGATACTAGGACTACCTTTTATGCAAGTATGATTTATGTTGTGTGTTATATTTTGCTTGAAACAATAAACAAAGTACAGATTCATCTAAATATATTTTTAAGTTCTATATTAATAATAGTTCTTAATTTACCTGTATTTATTATATTTTCTACTCCAATTATTAAAAATAAATTTCCAATGCTTGATATACTACTTAGTTACCGATTAACATTATTTACTGAGTATATTTTCAACAATAATCTTTTAAACTTATTCTTTGGTGGAACTAGTTTAGCCAGTATTGACAGCGGATTTTTAATAATAACATTTTCAATTGGTATTGTTTTTATGATTTTTTTATTATATTTGATAAATAATTCTGCATTAATTTTATTGAAACAAAAAAATAGTAAATTCCTAGCATTTATAATAAGTTTTATGTATTTTAATATGTCTGAGAGTTTAATCGTTAGACCAGAACTGGTTGTTTCGATTTGTTTCTGGGTAATTGTCTATAAAGGTTTAATAAAACATAAGAAATTTAATTACAAAATGAATGGTGAAGA
Organism: Gallicola sp. Sow4_E12; assembly: GCF_052116305.1. NCBI lineage: Bacteria > Bacillati > Bacillota > Tissierellia > Tissierellales > Peptoniphilaceae > Gallicola > Gallicola sp. Sow4_E12. The sequence goes on from NZ_JBQKLI010000032.1 coordinate 2,035, forward strand.
GGCATAATTTGAGTAGTAAGTATAAAAATTTATTTACAAATACAATTATTTTTGCAATAAGCAATCTTAGTTCCAAAATAATATTGTTTTTATTAGTACCGCTGTACACTAATGTATTAAGCACGAATGAGTATGGAATTATTGAAATAATCGTATCTATTTCAAATATAACTATTTCGTTGGTTTCATAGATTGTACTTTGATTATATTATTTTCAATAGACTTGTAAAAAACATGATATTGATGAAGTTTTATCACTTCAAAATATTTTAATACCAAAGGTTCAAGTAAAGCAAACAATATACTTACACCAAGCACTACCTTTTTCTGATAAAAAATATGGAATATTTGAAAATTGGAGATTTTGGATTTGACAGAATATAATAGAGAAATTGATTTGTAATTCAGTAAGAAATGCAGATCTTGTTATCGTTCAAACGAAATGGATTAGAGATGCTATTATAGAAAAAACAAAGGGGCATGAAAAGAAGTTCATAATAGAGCCACCAAGAATCAATACAGAAAATATTACTCCTTATAAATTTAATGTTGAAGAAGGAAACTTGTTTTTTTTCTGCAGATGCTGCTTCATATAAAAATCATAGTATAATTGTAGATGCATGTAAAATTTTAAAAAGTAAGAATATTTCAAATTATCGTATAGTATTAACAATTGCCGGTAATGAGACGAAACTTATAAAAACTTTGAAAAAAGTGGTAGATTATGAATGTTTACCAATTAGATTTATTGGAAGAATAAGCAAAACTCAGGTATACGAGTACTATTCAAAATCGATACTTATATTTCCATCCTATATTGAAACATTTGGTTTGCCCTTACTTGAAGCTAGAATACATCAATCTCCAATTCTAGCTTCCGATTGTCCATTTTCGAGGGAGATACTTCACGATTATGATAAAGTTAGCTATTTTCTGACTATTTATGAATATGAAGGGATAATTTTATGAATAATAAAAATGATTTTACGTTGGCGTACGCTAGTGAATGGGAAAAGGTTAAGGAGCTTTCTTGGTCAGGAACGACATATTCATTATTGGAAGCATTAAAAAAAGATGTCGAAGTAGAAGTGTTAGATATTACAATTCCTTTTCACAAAAAGGTTTTAGCAAAGCTGAGTAATTATAGTATTTTTAATGGTCGTTTTAGTAAATGGGTTCCGCTATATGCAACGGATTATTACGCTAAATCTTTGCAAAAAAAATATTTAGATAAAATAGAAACTTTGGATAAGTCTTCCGTCATTTTACAAATAGCTTGTATAGATGGGGGTAAAGGTTCATATTATACCTATCAAGATCTAAATTTCGAGGCTATGATGGAACTAAAAAAATACAACAGAGAATCTTTCAATTATTCCGGTTATGAAAATCTTACAGATAAAGATTTATCACGAGAAGCTAATAAAAACTTAATAGCCTATAAGAATGCAACAGGCATATTCACTATGGGCAAATGGCTAGAACATTTTATTGTTGAAAACATGGGGCTCCCTAAAGAAAAAGTTCATGCTGTTGGAGGGGGTTGTAATATTGATATTTCGAAAATAAGCCCAAACAGATCTGGAAATAAGTTTTTATTTATAGGAAAAGATTTTCCTAGAAAAGGAGGTCCTATTATTTGTGAGGCTTTTAATATACTAAAGAAAAAGTATATGCCCTCAGCTGACCTATACGTAATTGGACCTATTGAAAAACCAAAGGAATGTAATTATGATGGAATAAAATACATGGGAGAATTAAGCTATGACGAACTTATAGATTATTATAATAGTTGTGATGTATTTTGTATGCCTTCTTATTTTGAAGCATATGGACTTGTCTTTTGTGAAGCATTAATATTTGGTCTGCCCTGTTTAGGTAGGAGGGTTTTTGAAATGGAATATTTTATTGAAGATGGAGTTAATGGTACGCTTATTTCAGAAGAAACTACCGAAGAGGTTGCTAAAAAAATGTTTGACTTGATAAGTAATAACAAAATCAAACGATATGTTAAAAATAATAGAGATTACTATATTAACGAGTATTCTTGGGATGCGGTAGCTAAGCGTATGCTAAGAGTTATTGAAGGGGATAGGGTATAACTGATAGAAAAATATGAACTAGAATGTATAATTTTGAAAGCGAACTTCGGAATATCTAGCAAGTCTCCTTCTGTATCGGTTGAATGTTTTGACTACATTTAATAAAGAACATTTCAATAAATGATACGGTTGACGAGAAAAGATACTTCACAGGAAGTAGTTCAATTCAAATATATTTTTAAATAATAAATTGAATAAAGGTTAATATATAATAAGAAAGTGAAAGGGCATTGTTAAACAGCTGCCAAGTGTATTATAAAGGAAATCCTAGCATCTGTTATATAATATTTGGAGGAAGAATGGGTATTACAGGAATCGTACTAATTATCATACAGGCTGTTTCTATGATTTTTGGTTTTATAAGGGAATTGACTTTATCAAATTATTATGGTATATCCAGTATTTCAGACGCATTTTTAATTGTGAGCAACTTACCCTTTTCAATATTTTATATTATTAGTTCAGCTATTTCTATTAGCTTCATTCCAACCTATAACAAGATTAAAAAAATAAAAGGAAGTAAAGAGGCTGAAAACTTTACGTCTAATATTGTAAATATTATTTTTGTATTTGCGATAATATTTAGCATATTAATTATTATTTTCTCAAAACCGATTGTAAAGATATTTGCAGTAGGGTTCGATGACCAGACTTTAAATCTTGCAGTATATTTATTAAGAATTTCTGTATTTAGCTTGGTTTTTGTCGGGATAGTCGGTGTTTTTGTCCCATATCTTAATAGTAATAAAGAATTTATTATACCCGCTATGATCGGACTACCATTTAATATAGGTATTATTGGTGGTATTATACTATCAAGCTATATTTCTGTTTATTTTTTAGGAGCCGGAACTATTGTTGGATATGCACTGCAATTTTTAGCTCTAATTCCATGTTTGATTAAGGTTGGTTATTCACATAAAAGAATTATAAGACCCAATGATAGTACAATAAAACAAATGTTAGTTTTGTCGATTCCTATTACAATTGGGGTATCTGCAGAACAAATTAATTATATAATTGATAGAACTATAGCCTCTACTCTGCAAGTAGGAGGGATATCTGCTTTAAATTATGCTGTGCGTTTAAACGGCTTTGCACAGAACCTCATTGTATATCCGGTAACTACTCTTTTCTATCCAATTATTGCGGAGTTGGTGGTTAATAAAAATTATAATAATCTTAATAAAATAATACATAAATCGTTGTCTGTAATTACACTGCTAATGGTGCCGATTATTATAGGTGGTTTTATTTTAAGCAAAGAAATAATAAGTATTCTATTTTTGAGAGGGGCATTTGATGAAAATGCATTAATAATGACGGAGGGGGCGTTAAAGTTCTATATGATTGGAACAGCTGGAATTGCTTATCGTGAAGTTTATTCGAGGGTATTCTATTCTTTTAATGATACCATAACTCCTGTAAAAAATATGATAATTACTGTTTTTATTAATATTATACTAAATTTGACTTTATCAAAAGTACTTGGTATTAGTGGTTTAGCCTTTGCTACTAGTATTTCATCCATTATTGCTGCCGGGCTACTTAAGAAAGATTTAAAAATTCATCTAAGGTGCTCAAATGATTCTAGAAACCTGCTTATTAATCAGATTAAAATAATTTTTGCAGGATTGTTAATGGGGGTGGGAATTATTCTCTATCAGTACTTACGCACTCCAGAGAATAATATTCAGCAACTTATTATACAAATTAGCATTGGTGCACTTATATTTTCTTTTATGGTATTGATTTTAAGAGTTGAGGAACTCGAAGATGTAAAAAACATACTATATAGAATGAAAAATAAAATTAGTAAATATAGAGATGTCTAAAAAGGCTAGGTATCCAATGTACTTGACAATTATTGATTCAGGGTAGATGCATGTGGGTCAATATACTTCTAATAAAAGGGTATGCTAATTTTCAAGGCTAGGGAAAATATATTTAGATTTATTTACCACATGATTAACTCTAAACTCTCTCTTATTTTTTGTTTGATTGTTTTATACATAGAACAAACCGGTCATGAAAATCTAGCCCGGGTTTAGATGGGGTCATGGGATCATTTGTTCGTCTATAAATACACTTATCAATAAAAGGTATTAAGCTGAAGTATCTATATTATTCTGGAATAAAAGGTTTTGACGGGGTCAGCTTCCTGTGGTAAAGTAAACTCAGATAAATAAAAAATATCCTCACAAGGTTATGGCTAAATGTAAATCAACGAAAACCAAACCAAGGAGGATATATCATGAATTATAGACAAAACGAAAAAATAAATCAAATAACACAAGAAACACTGATTATCGGGGTAGATATTGCTAAATTCTATCATGTGGCAAGGGCCCTTGATGATCGTGGAATCGATCTATCAAAAAAGATCACCTTTCGTAATAGTCTGGAAGGGTTCCTAAAATTCGAGCAATGGATCGCAGAAAATCAGGTAAAAAACAAAAAATCTAAAGTAGTAATCGGAATGGAACCCACGGGACATTATTGGGAAAATCTAGCCCGTTACTTACGAAAGAAACAATATCCTGCTGTCATTGTGAATACCCTTCATGTATACAGATCCAAAGAACTCGATGATAATAATCAAACAAAAACAGACGCGAAAGATGCTAAAATCATTGCCAACCTCGTAAGAGATGGAAGATATTCTCATCCAAACCTACTGGAAGGAGCTTATGCTGATCTTCGAGAAGCAATGAATGTTCGAAATGTTACCTTACAAAGTTTACAGCAAGTAAAAAACAAACTTCATCGCTGGTATGACCGATACTTCCCAGAATACAAACAAGTATATAAAAGTTGCGACACCAAAGGATTACTGCATATCATAAGCCTTTATGGACTTCCACATGAAATAGCAGAAAAAGATCCTATCGAAATATTTGAATCCTTAGAACCGAAATATAGACGCGCAATAGGGCAAAAAAGAATCCTTTCTCTTCATGAAGCTTGTAAAAAAAGCATCGGATATAAAGAATCAAACTTTGCAAAAAAAGAATTTCAAATTCTTCTAAATACCTATCACTTTTATCAAGAGCAAATGCAAGAAATCGAAGATTCCATCGAAGAAATAAGCCATCAAATAAAGGAAATAAAAACCATGATGTAAAGGAAGGGAATGGCTTTGATCAGTGCCTCAAGTATTATTGCTGAGTTGGGAGACATTCGAAAATACAAGGACCCTAGACAGCTCTGTAAAATGGCTGGACTCTCCTTAAAAGAACATAGTTCAGGGCTAAAAAAAGGGAAAACAACAATCAGTCGAAGAGGACGATCCGTATTAAGGCAGGTCTTGTATAAAACCGTCATGTCCTTGATTAAGAACAACAAAGTTTTTAAAGAACTCCACCACTATTACAAAACCAGAGCGAAAAACCAACTTACTGGAAAAGCCTCTATCATCGCATTATGCAGGAAGTTATTAAGGATACTCTTTGCTGTTGTACACAAAGAAGAGTATAATGAAGAAAAAATGAGGCAAGATATTATTCATCCAAAAGAATTTCTAGTAAATGCAGCATAAAAAAGATTACAAGGAAAGCAAATAACTCAAACGAAAAGCCCTCTTAATGGTAACAAAAGAAGGTTTTTAAACAAAAAGAAGAAAAGACAAATAACATAAAGTAGAGATCCTGAGGAACCCCTTTAGGACAAAGAGCCCGTGGGTCAGCTACCAGGACTCATATAAAGAGAATGTTGGACGAAGGAAGTGTGGGACAATCGATCCCGTTAGAAAGAGGTACGACACCTTTATAGAATGAGCTTTCTACAGTTTATAGAAAAAACAAACCGTTACCTTCGATTTGTGTGTCAAAAAAAACAAAAAAAGTCTCTAAAAACGAGCATTTTAAGAAATAATTACATAGAATATTAAACATTGCCTTGTGAAATTTGATAAATTACTACTTGACGTAAAGAGGCTTTCCTTTTTCGTTTTTCGTAAAAATAACGGGATACTCTATCCATCGATCAAACCTCAATACTATTTCTAAAAATCATATTATTAGAGCCAGAATTTCTATTTTATCCATGAAATTCCAGCTTTTTTATTGGGAAATGTTAAGTTTTATACTAGGATTTAACGGGTTAATATAGTAAACTTAACTTATAATAAATACAAATAGGAGAAAGTTTAACTGATGATAGATATACATTCGCATATACTGCCGAATATTGACGATGGAGCGAAGGATAAGGAAATGTCCTTGGAAATGGCAAGGCTTTACATAGAAAATGGTTATAGGGAAGTGATTGCGACTCCTCACTGGATTGAGTATGGGGGTACGCCAAAGAGAGATCGTGTGGTAGAGGTGCTTTCTGCCTTTAATCGTCGTCTTGAGGTGGAGGAGATTCCTTTAAAGGTACGGTTGGGCAATGAGTTTTTTATTACACCGAAGCTGCTTTATTATATTGAAGAAAAAGAAGGAGCGACTTTGAACAATTCGGACTATGTTCTTGTGGAGCTTCCTATGAGGGAGTATCCCCAGTATGTGGAATCGGTGTTGTTTGACTTACAGTTGAAGGGATATAAGCCCATTATCGCCCATCCAGAGCGGTACGCAGTTTTTCGAGAAGATCCGAATCGCTTAGGGAAGCTTATTTCAAAGGGGATTTATACACAGATGAATTTCCCGAGTATCGCTGGACAGTATGGTAAGGAAGTTCAAAAGGCTTCTTATACTTTTCTAGACCACAATCTGATTCATATGATGGGGACAGATTCCCACTCTAATGGAAGAAGGTCGCCTAAGGTGAAAGAGGCTATAGGCTTATTAAAGAAGGTTGTGGGGGAAGAGGAATTCAAGAAGATGACCAGCACTCGTCCGGAGGGGATTATCCAAAATGAATCTTTTGAAGTAGAGACTCCCAAGGAATACAAGAAAAAGAAATGGTTTCAGTTTTGGAGATAGGCTTTCAGATAGAAGGAATGGGACTATCTTTAAGCTAGGGTATATTTTGTGTCCTGTAAAACTTAACAAATGTTTAAAGAAAATGGCTGCAAGGAGCTTTATTGTTATTTTGACAATAAGGCTTTTATTGTCTTTCTATAAGAATAAAGAAGAACGGAGTCGTTTTGAATGGAGGGATTTTATGGAAGGGGTAGAAATCAATAGACCTTATATTCATTTTAAAGGCAGGCTTTACTATGTTCACAGTATAGTAGAACATACGGAAACGGGGAGAAGCTGGTTGTATATCAGGCGCTCTATCCTCCTTATGGGATGTACACTAGGAGTTTTGAGATGTTTATAGAGGAGATCGACCCTAAGAGAGTGGACAATGTGACTGGCCAAGTAAAGAGGTTTGAGCTTTTTACTGGAGACCTGAATTTTTAAAAGTAAGGAAACTAAAAAGAGGACAGGTTTTAGGACTTGTCTTATAAAGGCTTTCATAGTTATGGTCTTATATTATAAGATAGGTAGAATTCTTGGAAGGGGATTAGGGCTTTTATACTATGGGACAAGGGATGGAGTAGGCAAGTATTTGGAAAGTATCCTTATGAGGATGATTCTTATAGCGCTCCTTTAAAAGCAGAATTTTTGTTTTTATTTACAGTTAAATTCCAGGGATTTAACGAAACAGAAGGAAATGTAAAATTTATTTAAAAAAACTGTTGACAAGTTGTAAAGATCTTGGTATTATAGTTAGGCACTCGAGAGTGAGTGCCTTTTAATTTGCAAAGGTTAAAAGCTAAAAATAAAAAAACTCAAAAAACTTCAAAAAAGTGTTGACAAGGATAAAACATCCTGATATACTTAAGAAGTTGTCGCTTGAAAGAGTGGCGGAACCTGAACAAGAGAATAACATAGAAACTTTGAGCAGATGTACATTTGTACAAACACAATAATTCGGTGTAAAGAATTAAAAAAGACCAGCAGCAAAGAAATTTGCTAGAGTCGAAATGAGCTTTTAAACTCAACATTTATTTGAGAGTTTGATCCTGGCTCAGGACGAACGCTGGCGGCGTGCTTAACACATGCAAGTCGAGCGATGAACCTTTCATGATCTATTCGTAGAGATTGGAAGAGGATTAGCGGCGGACGGGTGAGTAACGCGTGAGCAACCTGCCTTAAACAACGGGATAGCCTCGGGAAACCGGGATTAATACCGTATGAGACCCCAGTACCACATGGTAAAGAGGTTAAAGATTTATCGGTTTAAGATGGGCTCGCGTCTGATTAGCTAGTTGGTGAGATAAAAGCTCACCAAGGCGACGATCAGTAACCGGCTTGAGAGAGTGAACGGTCACATTGGAACTGAGACACGGTCCAAACTCCTACGGGAGGCAGCAGTGGGGAATATTGCACAATGGGGGAAACCCTGA
>NZ_JBQKLI010000033.1:0-9337 GCF_052116305.1 Gallicola sp. Sow4_E12
TTCTTTTAGAAATTCTTTTGATTGTTCTAAGGTATCTTGTTCAAATACACGTGTTCCAAGAATTTTACGACTGTATAAATCCATAACAACAAGTAATTTAAAATACATTCCCTTGAACAGAGTAGGAAGATACGTGATATCCCAAACAGCAACTTCATTCGGTCTGTATGCGATGATATTCGGCTTACAACGCGGTTTGTTCTCTTTTTGAATCTGCGTTCTTTTTTGAGTAAGCTTTTCTTCTTTCATGTAGCGATACATCGTAGAGGCGGAACAAATATATTTCTCCTCATCCAGTAAAAGTGGAACGATTTTATGAGGTGTTTTGTCTGCAAATCGCTCCTCGAATAGAACTTCGAAGATCTGATTCTCTTCTTCCCTACTTAATTTATTCTTAGGATTAGACTTATCCACAGTCGTTCTTTTATCTTCTCTAAGAGGACTGTTTCGCCATCTTCTATAGGTGCTTTCAGATAAATGAATCATCTTGCAGCAGTTTAAAAGAGTAGCTCCTTTGGATCTTGCTTCCTCAATGAGTTTTAGAATTTGCTTTCTTAAATTTAACGATGTGTAGGATCCTCGTCCAAATCGCTTGTCTCCAATAACTGATCCACTTTTTTTTTAAGATCTAGAAGAGCCCAAGCGGCGTCTCTTTCTTTTTCTTTTGTCTTTAATTCTTTCTCTAAAGCAGCTGCCTTTTTCTTTAAATCAATATTTTCTTTTTTTAACTTATCCATTGTATTTTTGTTGTTTTTATTCATCTTTTCTATCTCCTGGCTATGATCGTGAAAACGTCCGTCTTTGTATAGTTCTGTCCATTGTAACAGTTTTTGATAAGGGATACCATAATGTCTGCAGTATCGAATCTTATCTTTTTTAGAGGCCCCGATCGTTTCGGTTACCCAAGTCACTTCTTCTTTTGACAAGAACGGATGAATCTCTTCAGCCTGGATGCTTAGTATTTGGCGTTTGTAGTCATCATACCAATGCCACAAGGTCGTGCGGTCCACATTCATTTCCTTAGCCACTTCAGACATCGGCTTATGTGGATTAGCGAGTAGCTTGTCGATAGCGGCGAGTTTAAAGGAAGAGGAATATCTGGTGGTGGAAGGTCGTTTTTGAATTTGAATTAATTCAAAAGTTTTGTCCATTATGCTGCCTCCTTTTTTTATTTATAATCCTTCAACTATCCTAACACCTAACGGGAGAGGGGAGTTATGGTGGAAAATAATAGAAACATTTATTTTCTACATTTGAAAAAAGATACAATTTTTTACTCCTAATTTTTAAATAGTATTGTTTTTTCTTAAAGACTATGGTAATCAAATATAAAACCCTATTTTACAAATTGTAAAATAGGGTTTTATATTTCTATTTCTTAAGCGAACTTTTGAGCAATTGCGAAAAAGTTGATCTCCACTCCACTCTTTCACTCTTTCACTCTTTTCTAAGGTTCCTCTGCAGCCGGCTGTTCTGCTGCCGGTTCTTCTGGCTGAGGTTGTACTACTTCATACTTTCCGTCAGCATATAATCCGTCGAAGACTCTGCCGAATTTGCTGTGGATATAGTGAAGTCCTTTGTCTTGGACATTGTTTACGGTTAAAGCGAGAACGAGATTCGGATTTGCCTGGTCGTATCCTACAAACCATCCTCTCGTATCCGCTTTTTGATCTTGGCTTGTTTTGTTAAACTCTGCTGTTCCCGACTTTCCTGCCATTTCTGCAAAGGAACGGCCGATCGGTCCGGCATAGGTATCTGTAACGACTCTTCTTAAAGAAGCTTTTACATCATCTAGATGTTCAAGGCTTGAAATATTTTCTTTCCATACTTCATCCTCTGCCTCTAGAAGCATTTGCGGTTTCATGATATTTCCTTTGTTGACGATTCCTCCGTAGATCATCGCCATTTGAGCTGGAGACACTAAAATCTCTCCTTGTCCGTAGCCGCTGTCTGCAAGAAGGATCTCGTTGTCAAAGACTCCGCTGTTGGTAATTTGAGAAGTATAAAATGGATAATCTCCAGGAACTGCTTCACTCATTCCCAGAGCCTTTAGGCCTGCTAAAAACTTGTCCGCTCCCGTGTCCAGCGCAACTCTTGCAAAGTAGATATTGTCTGAATCTGCCATCGCTTTTGATAAATTGATCGGTCCATTATTTTCGATGACTCTGCTTATTCTATATCCGCCCCAAGAGCTGTCTTTCTGCCATTGTTTCCCTTGAATATTATACGTAGACTGAGGCGTTATAACTCCTTCGTTAAGACCCACAATGGCTGTTAAAGCTTTAAAGGTAGATCCGGGAGAATAGGTATATTGGTATTTGCTGAGAAGGGGCATTTTAGGATCTTCGCTGATCTTTTTATATTCTTCCTGCCCGATACCATTCATAAACTCATAAGGGTTAAAAGAAGGTGCGCTGGCAAGGGCTAAGATATCGCCGCTTTGAGGATTTATCGCAGCCCCTGCAGCATCATCATTTCCAAGCTGTTCGTAAACGGCTCTTTGTGCCTTGCTGTCAAGAGTTGTAGTAATATCTTCGCCGTCTTTTCCTTCTGTTTCGATTAAAGTTTTAATCTCTTCGCCGCCTCTGTCTGCAATATAAATTTTAATGCCGTTTGTATTATGAAGTTTGTTGTCATAGAGATTCTCAAGTCCTCGTTTTCCGATTAAATCCGTATCTTGATAACCCTTGAATTTTTCATCTTCTAATTCTTCCGCGGTAATTCTCCCTAAATAGCCGATTACATGAGCTGCCGCCTCTTCCAAAGGATAAGTACGCATAAAATCTTTTTGATATGACAAATTGTTTGCTGCAAGCTGGTCTAAAACTTCCTGACGGAAACTTTGTCTTTGTATCAAAGGAATAAGCTGCCCTTCGCCGTAATTGGCATTTTCTGTTTTTTCTTTTACCGCTTCTTCTGTCATGCCTAGAAGTCTAGCAGCTTCTGATATGTTTTCAGGAGTAAAAGAACCTGCTACTGCTCCTACAACGATTCCTTCTGCATCCTGGGCGAGAGGCTCTCCGTTACGATCAAAAATGGATCCTCTTCTCATCTCTTTTGTCTGTATCCGAATGACACTGTTTTCATCCATCCCCGGAATCATAACTCCCGGATTCCAATCCAATTTCCATTCTCCGGCTTCTTTATCATATGTAAACTGATATTTACCGTCGTTTGAGATCGGACCGTATTTTGTTTCCAGATCTACTTTCGCATCGACTACTCTTGTATCTTCGGAGCTTTCCTCTTTATTTGTTTCTATTTCTTCCACATTCACTGCAGTTACTCCTAAATCGGAATAGATTTTCTTTTGTCTGTCTACGACTTGTTCTTTCGGATATTTTTCCAATGCTTCTGGTGATAGATGGGTGTAGACGGCTTCTGCGTCCATTTTCCCGATCGCCTCTATTGTTTCATCAACGCCTTTATCTCCTCTGCACGATGTTAATGTCAATATCGCAAAAAGAAGGAGTGCACTCCATTTCCATTTTTTCATTATCCTAACCTCTACTTTCCTGCAAATTCATTAAATATAATTCCATGGATTGATATAAGATAAATTCGCTGCCCCAAATAATAAAATAATTAGAATCGGCAATATCATAAATAGTATGATAAAGCGTCCTCTGTACTTTCTTCCAAATCTTTTAAGGATACCCCGATCATAGATGACGTTGTCTAAAACAGCTGTCACAACTGATTTTACAAAAAGGATCGCCCCTATTATCAATGCGGCAAAAATAACAACTGCTGTCTGCCGATTATAAATTCCGATAAAGAAAATAGCAGCAAGTGTTCCTGAAAAAGGTATCAGCATATAGTTTATTAATACAGCTTTTAAAAGATGTCTTTGTCCTTTTCCTAAAAAGACACCTGTCTTTTTCGATGCTTTGCGATAACAAAGCGGATGAATCACTAGAACTGCGGCTCCTAAAAATACTGTTATAATCAATGAGAGCTGGCGGTCTCCTCCTGTGTAAGACATAAAGGGAAGGACCGATAACGTAAATATAAGCTGCCCGAAAAACAAAAGATATAAAGGAACGCTCAAAAGCCCCTTCCCTTTGGAAGGTTTTGGCACGTCATGTTCGGGATAGTATTCTATCTTAGGCTCTTTTTCATACTCCTTGTCTGCAATATACGGATTGTCGATTTTTTCTTCTTCGATAAATTTTTCCGAATTTAAGTCTTTTTCTTTCTTTTTCTTTTTCCAAGGAAATACAAATGCCGGTTTTGCTTTTGGCACCGCTTCTTTGGCCTTTGGATAGTCTTCTGCTGTTCTTCTTTTGATACGAAGAACTTCCCCTGTATCCTTTTTGGTCTCATAAGGATCTACTTCATAAATCGGATCTTCTGTACGGATAGGCGACATTTCGGAAGTATCCTCCAAGCTTTCCTTTTCTTCCCTTCGAAGTATCCGAGTATGATTTAAATCTTCTTTCTCTATATTTTTTTCATTTGCGGAATTTTGATTGGTTCCGCATTTTGTGCAGAACTTTGTCCCCTCCGGTAAAAATTCTCCGCATTTTATACATTTCATTATATTATGCCTCCTCAAGTCAATGGCTGTTTAGCTCTATTCTACACCCTTTAGGAATAAGATAAAAGATTATAAGAGTTACGATTTTCTTACAAACCATCGCAGAGTTTTATAAACATTTAATTCCAGTTATTCAAAGAATACAGGAACTTCTAGTGAAGCTCCTGTGTTAAAATTTTTTTCTCTGCTATTGTATGCTAATCATCATCACGATCATCGTCATCTCGGTCATCACGATCGTCACGATCGTCAACTCGGTCGTCATCGCTGTCTCGGTCATTCTCATTTCTCTCCCGATTATCATCGATATTATCCCTTTGTATTTCTCTTTCTTCCGCATTCGATGGTGCTGCTTCTTCCCGATTATTTCCGCAAGCTGTTAAGGTGAATACAAGCATCAACAATAAAATACTAAATTTTTTGATTAATTTTTTCATAATTTTCCACCCCCGTATTCTATAATTACCCCTTGAATATTAAAACTACACTATATCTGTTTTCCTCTTTTTTCTTCGTTGTGTTATTAGTTAACTTTAATTTGTTTGTATCGTTTTAGTCTGTTTAAACTGTTTTATCTATTATAATAAACAGTATTAATGATACAGAAGATTTTTATCAAAATCAGCGCAAGAAATCAGATTAAAGGGACTATTGTAAGTATTCAAGAAGGAGTGGTAAATGGTATTGTAACTGTAGATATTGGAAATGGAAAGGAAATTACTTCTACTATTTCTATGAACTCTATACAAGAACTAGGCCTTGAAAAGAGAAAAGAAGCCTACGCCGTTATTAAAGCAGCTGCAGTAATGATCGGTATAGAAAGACTAGGGGAAAAGATAGGAAACAGCTTATCGTCTCTAGGAAATAAGGAAGATCAGCTTTTTCACTATTGCTCGAATATTTCCTTAGCCTTTAACGATAAAAAGATTCTCGAGAATTCTCTCAAGAATCTTTTTTATAGCTGTTCAAATACAAGAGCAATGATTCAACCCTTACAAAACTGCATAGAACCTCTATTATAGGAAATGTATATCCGAAGGCGGATATGTTTGCATCCCCTATATCTTAGCCCCTATAAGCTATGGTCTATATTCTTTCTTTTATCGGTATTCAACAAGCTGAACGCCGAGGCCGTTTGGATCCTTTACCATGACGAATTTCATTCCATCTTCTGGAGACTGTTCTTTGCCGACTTCGTAACCTTCTTTTTCCAGTTTTGTTCGAACTTCCTCTATCGATTCTACTTCAAAGCCGATGGTAACTCCGCTTCCTATTGTACAGTCCATCTTCTCATTGCATAAAAGTTCTATATCCGACTCTCCCATATCTAAAAAGGCCAAATCAAACCCTTCGCTGACATGCTTTTCGTCTTTTACTTTAAGACCTAGCAGATCTTTATAGAAATGCAAAGATTCTTCCATGTTTTTTACTTTTATTGTCGTCCAAAGATATTTCATAATGTCCTCCTATTTTTTCACTCCTACAAGTACAAATCTGGCATCGTTGTATTCATAACTGCAGGTGCTTAGGGTAATGAGCTGATCCTTTTCGCCGATTTCTATATCATTTTTTACAACAGCACGTTTCTTCGCTTCTTCTGCATAATCCCGAGTATTGATCTGATCGTCTGCATTTATAAATTCATTAAAATGAAAGACTTGATCTTTTTTCGCCATATCCATTACAAATCCTGCAACTGCTTTGTATTCTTCCAATTTCCCGTTTCCAAACAGGTAGATTGTATTGTTTGAATCAAAATAGTTCTGATCTTTGTACTTTAGAAGATCGGAAAACATATTATCCGTTGCAAGGCTGTGCCCGTAAAGAATCAAGTTGTTGTTTCCTTTTTTAAGATCATTTTCATAATCTAAATAGATGCTTCCTACAGGGTCTTTTTTCTTATAAATATTATGATCTAGATAAAAATCATTGTCTTTGGCTTGGGTTACAGGATAATCAATCAGCGTTCCTGGAAGTGTCAGCCAAGCTACTGTCTCATCGTTTATTTTCTGGGCTTCTTTAAGCTTCTTTCCATATATCGTCTCTCTGGAAACCGCTTCGTTTTCCTCTTCTTCTTGAAAAACAGCAGGATTTTCTTTTTTTGGCGCTTCCTTTTCCACTTTTTCTGTAATTTGCTGAGAAAGTTTTTTATTTGCATCCGTTGCGGTATTATTTCTATAATAGATCAGCCCGATAGCACAGATCGCCAGAACCAGCAGGGAAATAATTTTTTTCTTATTCATTTCTACCCTCTTTCTTTGCCAAAAATACTAAGACTCTTTCTTTTCTTTATATTTTTCGCTTTGGGCAAGTATTAATTTTTCATCATCAAAATAATTGATTTTCATCGCTTCTTTTACTTGGTGAAGTGTTTCTTCGCCGACTTTTTTTGCCTTTGCAGTTCCTTTTTTAAGTATTTCATATACTCCTGGAATGTCGTTTTCGTACTGGGCACGCTTCTCCCGAATCGGGGCTAACTCTCTTTCCAAAACTTTTACAAGGAATTTCTTTACTTTCATATCCCCAAGCCCTCCTCTTTCATAGTGGGCTTTTAAAGCGTCCAAGTTTTCATAATCCGGCAGGAATTTTTTGAAGTCTTCTTCTTTGCTAAAGGCGTCTAGATAGATAAATACTGGATTATCTTTTGTATTTCCAGGATCCGATACTTGAATATGATTTGGATCCGTATACATACTCATCACTTTCTTTTTTACTTCCTCTTTCGAATCCGACAAATAAATAGCATTTCCTAAAGATTTGCTCATCTTTGCTTTTCCGTCAACACCGGGCAGGCGCAGGCAGGCCTTGTTGGAAGGCAGAAGAATCTCCGGTTCCACCAGAACTTCCCCATAAAGATGGTTGAATTTTCGGACGATTTCATTTGTCTGTTCAAGCATCGGAATCTGATCTTCCCCAACTGGAACCACATTTCCCTTAAAAAGAGTAATATCCGCCGCTTGGCTTACTGGATAAGTAAAAAATCCTGCAGGTATCGTTGCTTCGTAATTTCTCATCTGAATCTCAGATTTTACAGTAGGATTTCTTTGAAGCCTTGAAACGGTAACTAAATTCATATAATAAAATGTAAGTTCAAAGAGCTCCGGAACTTGAGATTGAATAAATATCGTTGATTTCTCCGGATCAATCCCGCAGGATAAATAATCGAGTGCTACTTCTATAATATTTTGCCTGATTTTTTCAGGATTTTCCGCATTATCCGTTAAAGCCTGAGCGTCGGCGA
Source organism: Gallicola sp. Sow4_E12 (assembly GCF_052116305.1). NCBI lineage: Bacteria > Bacillati > Bacillota > Tissierellia > Tissierellales > Peptoniphilaceae > Gallicola > Gallicola sp. Sow4_E12. The sequence continues at coordinate 7,782 of NZ_JBQKLI010000033.1, forward strand.
TCATAATAAATATATCATCGTATTTTCCTGAATTTTGTAATTCTACTCTTCCTTTGAGAGAACCTACATAATGGCCTACATGAAGCTTTCCAGTAGGACGGTCTCCTGTTAATATGGTCTTTCTCATTCTTTCCTCCACTTGTCTAAAATAAAATAAGATGTTTTCTAATACCTGTATTGCTGATTCCGAAATAATCTCCCTGAATTAAAGGAAGAAGATATTCCCAAAGCGGTTCTCTTATTTTATGATTTCTTTCATCAATCCATTCTTCCGGGATCATTTTCTCCTTGTTTGCTGCTACAAACACAGGTACCGGCAAGTATTCTACACTATACTCTTTTCCCTCGTTTCGCTTAAGGGAGCTCATCATTCCGCTCTGGTTTTTCAATGCATATTCTACTGCATAATATCCCAGCTTTCTCGCTTCCTCAATATCTGTCAGACTCATAATATGGGAGCTGCTTCTTTGCATTGTGCTTAATTCGATGGCACGGATTTTGCAGTTGAATACTCTTTTAATATACTCAGAAAGGGTCTGGGCAACACCGGCAATCTGTTTATGTCCGAAATCATCCATCTTATATTCTGTAGCCCATTCGCTGATATATTCTCCGTACTTGTCCTTCAGCCCTTCGCTGACTACTACCAGCAGATTATCCTTTTCTGCGAATAGTCTCTCCAGCTGAGAACTGAATTCTCGAAAGTGAAAGGGGTGCTCGCTAAAATAGATCAAGTCCGGTCCTTCTCCGCCGCTTAAGGAAGAAAGCGCAGCAGAGGCTGTCAGCCAACCTGTGTTTCGCCCCATAACTTCCACTAAGGTAACGGAACGCATATTATAAACTTTCGCATCTCTTTCCAGTTCCGAAACCGTCGTAGCGATATATTTTGCTGCAGATCCAAACCCTGGAGTATGGTCGATCCCCTCTAGATCATTATCGATGGTCTTCGGCGCACCGACCACAGTGATCTCTTCTCCTATCTTTTTACAGTATTCAGATAATTTATGAACGGTATCCATAGAATCATTTCCGCCGATATAAATAAAATAAGAGACCTCGTATTTCTTTAGAGTTTCAATAATTTTTTCGTATTCCGCTTTGTTTTCATCAAAATCTACTAAACGATAACGGCAGGATCCTAAAACGGAAGAAGGAGTCTGCATTAATAACTCCATCTTTTCCGAACTGGAAGCAATGTCGTCTAAAAGAATCAAATCGTCGTTCAATACCCCTTCTATCCCGTGTTTCGCCCCGTAAATATGGTCGATTTTTCCTGAAGCCTGAGCACAGGTTAATGCTCCTGCAAGTGTAGCATTAATAGCAACTGTCGGACCTCCCGACTGGGCTATAAGTAGATTATTCAATAGAATCACCTCTGTTTTTTTCAATATGTATCATTGTATCATAAACAAGGCGGCGAGAGGAAAGGATAGGAAGTTCTCCATCGTTAGGTGTTAGGATAGTTGAAGGATTAGAAATAAAAAAGGAGACAAAATAATGGACAAAACTTCTGAATTAATTCAAATCCAAAAGCGACCTTCCACCACTCGATATTC
>NZ_JBQKLI010000034.1:0-8924 GCF_052116305.1 Gallicola sp. Sow4_E12
TTCAGATATTCTTTTACTACGGTTCGTTTGAGTTCGTAACTATATTTTGCCATGAAAAACCGACCTCCTTTGGTTAGATTCTAGGTCCAACTTTTGGGGGTCGGTTCAAAGTCCACTCCACACTTTTTTAAGTCCTTCCTAAGAGGTAAAATATCTTAATTGAAATTAATTATGAAGGTAGTAGAAATAATGATTTATACTAAAACTATGAGAGCGGGTTGCCGCTCTTTGTTTTTTGAAAGGAGATCAAGATGAGAAAAATAGATAGAACAGAATTTCAAAAACAGGTACTGCAGGAGAGAGAAAAGAGAGTTCTTTTGTTTTTTACGAAGGAGAATATGGAAGGGGAAGTGGAAGCTATATTAAAGAAACTAGAAGCGTCTTTTCCGAATACTATTATCTTTAAAATCGATGCAGAAGAAGAAAAAATACTCGCCTTTAATTATCAGGCTATGGAACTACCTCATCTGATTTTAATGGAAAGAGGAGAAGTGATCGGCAGTATCCATGGGAATCTATCAGAAGAAATCATACTAGAGCTTCTTAAGGTAGAAAAAGGTTTATAAAAAATACAGTTAGGAGTAAAAATGCATCAGCTGGGAAATGTATGTTTATTACATTCTGGTAATATATAGGGATTTTAGTACATAATCCTTGATAATTTTAGAGGAATTGGGTAAATATAATACAAACTCTTACTGCTTTCATGGATCCGTGGAAGAATCGTAAGCCTATCCGGGTGCACTAACTACGTTCCGGGTAGTGCTGGATTCTTCCACGGATTCGTATTCTGCAGTGAGGGTTATTTTTATATTAGGATAGGAAGTTGACCCTGAAACTACCAAAAATATATGAAGAAAATGCTCTGCATTTTCCACCACCCATATAACCTATTCCCTAAAATCTATCTCTCCCTGGCCACCGCAGGTGTGCCGCCTAAAGCCTAGGTGCCGAAGGCATTCTGCCTAGGCCTCAGCAATCCCGCCTTTCTTCTATAATTCTACAGAAAAAATTTTATTAAAAAATGTTTTAAATATTTAGATTATCCAGTTTCGATACTTTCATAGGCTGAGAAGGGTACTAATTTCCAGTCCTGGGGGAGGATGAAGGGCGTTGCGATTCGCCCTCATATCCTCCCCCAGACCCCCTCCTTTTACACCCCCAACGCTTAGAAGCAGAGGAGCGTCTAACGACGCTTTTTTATATGAAGAAAATGCTCTGCATTTTCAACCATCCCTATTCCCTATCCTTACTTTCCCTGTCCACCGTAGGTGTGTCGCCTAGAGCCTGGGTTGTGTCAGCAATCCCGCCTATCTTTTTCAATAGACAATTGTTATTTTGCATCCTCTTCACTATAATTAAAGTAGTGTATTAAAGTAAATTGAAGGAGTTTTTATGAAAGAAGATATATATCGAATCGAGAGGGATTCTTTAGGGGAAGTTCAAGTCCTCAAAGAGGCAAATTGGGGTCCCCAGACTCAAAGAAGTCTCAATCATTTTAAAATCGGAAAAGATAGAATGCCTTTGGAAGTAATATATGCTCTTGTGGAAATTAAAAGAGCCTGTGCGAAGGTGAACTTTAAGTATAAAAAAATAGAAGAAGAAAAAAAGGAGAGTATCCTCTCAGCCTGCGACCGAATTCTTAAGGGGAAGATGGAAGAGGAATTTCCTCTTTCTGTATGGCAGACGGGAAGCGGGACACAAAGCAATATGAATGTGAATGAAGTGATTTCGAATCTGTGCGAGGGAAGCGTTCATCCGAATGACGATGTAAATGCGTCTCAAAGTTCCAACGATACTTTTCCAACGGCGATGCATTTGGCAGCATTAAAGGCGGTTCGAGAGAAGCTCTTTCCTGTCATAGAAAGAAGTATAGCTCAGTTTAAGAGAATCGAAAAAGAAAACAGCGGGATAATTAAAATCGGAAGAACTCATCTTCAAGATGCGGTGCCTTTATATTTTAGCGACGAGGTTTCCGGGTGGAGGAGGATGCTTGAAGAGAGCATGGAACAAATCAAGCTGTCTTTAACTTCTTTAGAAAAGCTTGCTATCGGAGGAACGGCTGTAGGATCGGGACTCAATGCACCGGAAGGCTTTGGCGAAAAAGTGGCAGAGGAGCTTTCCAAGCGTTATGGTATGAATCTCCGTTCTTCTTCGAATAAATTCCACAGTCTTTCTTCAAAAGACGCTTTTGTTTTTTCCCATGGGGCAGTAAAGGCACTGGCGGCGAATCTTCTAAAGATTGCCAACGATATTCGTTTTATGGCGAGCGGGCCACGATGCGGATATGGAGAGCTTGAAATTCCAGCAAATGAACCAGGCAGTTCCATTATGCCTGGGAAAGTAAATCCGACTCAGGCAGAAGCCCTTACGATGGTTTGTGTGGAAGTGATGGGAAACGATACAGCGATCGGAATCGCCGCTTCTCAGGGGAATTTTGAACTGAATGTCTATATGCCCCTTATTATTTTTAACTACCTTCGTTCTGTAAATCTTTTGGCTGAAGCCTTGGATTCCTTTACAGTTCATTGTCTAGAAGGACTGAAAGCAAAGAAAAGAATGGAAGAATATGTAGAGGAGTCTCTAATGCTTGTCACAGCATTAAGCAAAGAGTTGGGATATGAAAAGGCGGCGCAGATTGCAAAAAAAGCCTATGAAAAGGACAAGAGTTTAAAAGAAGTTGTTATGGAAACAGAGTCTTTTACAGAAGAAGAAATAGACAGGATGTTGGATCCTAAAAACATGGTAAGGAGTAAGAATGAAAAGAAATTTTAGAGAAGAATCTTTAGAAAAACATAGAGAATGGAAAGGAAAGATAGAAATCCGATCGAAGGTTCCTGTCAAGACCACAGAAGATCTTTCCTTAGCTTATACCCCAGGGGTCGCGGAACCTTGTCTTGAAATAGAAAAGAATTCCGAGCTTTCCTATAAACTAACAAGCCGTCAGAATCTTTGTCTTGTCGCAACAGACGGATCGGCAGTTTTAGGACTGGGAAATATCGGTCCTGAGGCTTCTATGCCTGTAATGGAAGGAAAATGCGTGCTTTTTAAATCTTTTGCGGATGTAGATGCCTTTCCATTATGTATCGACAGTCAAGATGTTGAAGAGATCGTACATACGATAGCTTTGATTTCGAAAAGCTTTGGAGGAGTGAATTTAGAAGATATCTCAGCGCCCCGCTGCTTTGAAATTGAAAAAAAGCTGAAAGAGATCTGCGATATACCGATATTCCATGATGATCAGCATGGAACGGCGATTATTACCTTGGCAGGTCTTACAAATGCTTTAAAGATTGTAAAGAAAGCTCTTTCGGATATTAAGATCGTTGTAAGCGGAGCAGGAGCAGCAGCTACAGCGATTACAAAGCTTTTGTTAAATGCAGGAGCAAAAAATATTATCGTTTGCGACCGAAAAGGATCCATCTATAAAGGAAGAGCCGGTCTTTCAGGCTATAAGGAAGAACTGTCTCTTACTACAAATCCTAATCGCTTAGAAGGAGATCTTCAAGAAGTGATAGTCGGGGCAGATGTTTTTATCGGAGTATCGGCTCCAGGAGTCCTTACAGGGGAAATGGTAAAAACGATGAATAAGGATAGTATTATCTTCGCCTGTGCCAACCCTACTCCTGAAATTTACCCAGAGGAGGCAAAAGCAGCCGGTGCGAGAATTATCGCAACAGGAAGAAGCGACTACCCAAACCAAATTAACAACGTACTAGCATTTCCGGGAGTATTTCGAGGAGCCTTCGATGCAAAAGCAACAGAGATCAATGATGAAATGAATATTGCCGCATCCAAAGCCATCGCAGAAATCATTCCTGAGGAAGAATTAAGGGAAGAGTATATTATCCCCGAAGCCTTTGATCCAAGAGTAGCAAAGGCAGTGGCAAAGGCAGTGAGAGATAAAGCTTTGGAGTTGGGGAAGGTAAGGAGAGGATAGGCAGGGAGGAGAAAATAGTTCATAGGTTATAGGGGATAGGAAGTAGGGGTGGTGGAAAATGCAGAACATTTTCTTCATTAAAAAAAGGCGTCGTTAGACGCTCCTATAACTTCGCTCTTTCACCCTCTCATACTCCACACTTTTTTAAGTCCTCCCTCAAGCTGGGAAACTAAGACCTTTCTTATGCTATAGGAGCATCGAAAAATAATAATCTAAATATTAAAAAAATTCTTTAGATAAAAGTTTCATATGAGGATATCAAAGTTTTGCGGGGTTGTTTAGTTACCCAGATCATACACCTTTGGCATCAATAGATTAGGAAAGGCATTACAGGCTAACTCTCAACAAACCAAGGATCGGTACTTTTTAGTACCGATCCTTGGTTTTTATTATATCCTCGCCGTCGCAAGACGTGCCGCCTGGCTGCCGCAGGTATCCCGCCTAGCGCCTGTGCTAGAAATCAGTCACGCCTGTTTTTCTATTAAGAAAATGCTATGCATTTTCCGCTTTCCCTATAGTTAGGACTGAATACGCTACAGCTAGGAACAAAAAGACACAGAAATCCAATACTATGTTATACTCTAGATAATAAGATAATAAGATAATAAGATAATAAGATAATAAGATAATAAGATAATAAGATAATTCTAATATATCTTTGATTGAAATTCATCAAGAAGCATCTATATTTCTGATAAGGGCGAGATCACCTTGAATTGTGATTAAATTAACGAATATAAAATTTTGTTTAAAAAGGCAGTTAATTAAAGGTTAATACATTCGAAAATTATAATTATAATGAAAATATTGATATTAAAGATTATAAATTGTAGTTAAGATAGAAAGAATAAACTTTAATGAAATGAACTAAACTAATAAACTGTTTTGTTGAACACAGTAAGGGATAAAATAGAAAGCAAAGTGATTCGATAGCTCTCTTTCGTTTTAGAGTTTTAGGATAAAAAAGGAATAAAAACGCTCTTACTATAGTAAGAGTTTTTAAAACTTAATATATTGAAAGGAGGTACTCCGATGCATAGTGTAAAATATTATGTGCAAACATTCTTTTCTTTAATATAGAAAAAGAGGGCCTTTTCTTGTAAAATTTTGTTAACCGACAAAATAGAAAAGTAGACCCTCTTTATGGAATATTTTACCGCAGAACTCATTAAAACAATAACCAATGGTGACGATATTAGGGAATTTGTCGCCTTCAAATAGAACTAGCGATAAATCAAATATTAAAAAATGAGTTAACCGTATTTTTAGTCTATGAGCACTATGATCCTATCGGTTACAACTTACGGAAATTCTCGAAACGGTTATTATTAACGAAAATTAGATATCACCTACTGAACCCTTCATCTACAAGTTCCAAGAGATCGCTTAGGGAAATTGGCTTAAGGGCTGATTTCGGAATATCAACAGACTGTAGGTGACTTAGAAACACAGTGATTCAGCTTTATCAAAAAGGATCACAACCCGTGAAATAGCTGATTTAGTCCAGGAAATGTATGGATATCATTACTCTCCTGCTACCCTTTCCAACATAACAAAACTAGTGGATAAAGATATAAAAGCCTTGCATAGTCGTCCGATAAAAAGTCGTTATGTTATGCTTTATTGCGATGCACTTTCTGGCTTAAAGGATGCTTTACTGGAAGAATTTCCAAAAGGGAGACATCAAGTATGTTGGCTACATATTAATCGTAATGTCATGAAATATATACGGGCAAAAGATAAATTGGAAGTAGGTGATGATCTGCGACTTATTCATCAAGCAATAGATTTAAAAGCAGCACTAGAAAATTATGATAAATTCATCAAAAAATGGAGCCGTCGCTATCCGAAAGCAAAACAAATATTAGAAAAACACGATAATTTGTATACGTATTTGACTTTTCCAAAAGAAATACAAAGAAGTCTTTATCCTAATAATTTAATAGAAAACTTTAATAAACACATTAAGAAACGAACAAAAGTTAAAGAGCAATTTCCGAATGAAAATGCATTAGATCGCCTAGTTTGTACGATCTCATTAGAATATAATGAACGATTCAGAAATCGGATTCATAAAGGATTTGGAAAAGTACAGACTGAACTAAGAGAAATGTTTTCAGGCAGCGATTCCCTCTAGAGGGAATCATGAAGATTGTTGACAAAAGTATTACAAGTGAGGTTACACAAAAGACTTGACACTACTACTTATTATTACTTACTTACGCATCAAAATAATTAGATTTAAGATGTTTTTGTAATATGTAAGTTGCTAAATTGTTCTATATTTGGGGAAGAACTATTCTTGGAATTAAATATTAAAGATAATTAAAGATAGAAATAATAAATAAAGGGGGGAAAATATTGACTAAGAAAGAGATCTGAATTTACGAAAGGAGACCACTATAAATAGTATAGATATAACATAGTAAATGGATTTTCTGCAATAATATCTTAGTATATATAAGAGGTGATGTTTATTAATTGGCAAAGAGAATGTAATGAAAACTGAAACTAAAGTTAGGAAACAATATCTCAAGGTGGAAGGAATATTATTACTAATAAAACAGAACTATTAGTTAGTAAAAATTAAAAAAACATTATAATTAATAACAAGGAGATAAAATGAAAAACTTACTTATTCTGTTAAAAACAACTTTAATTCTTTCACTGTTAATGACAATCACAACTACTACGAATGCGGAGAAATTATACTTAAATGACAAGACATTAAATCTTACGAGTCATAACAATGATGAAGGAGAAGAGGAATTTAAGGGAGAAAGTATTAACATGATACTAGATCAACGGATATCGGAACCAAGTTTAGATAATAATATTCATGAGGAAAACGATATAATAGAAAACGAGGATTTTATCAAAGACCAAGAAGAAAAATTCGAAACAGTTAAACAAAAGGCGATTGAAGATGGTGCAGAATTCACAACATCAAATTCTTTAGAAATAATGGCAAGATATAGAGTTGACCCTTTCTATAAGAAAAAAGGAAATATACTTGTAACAAATAAAGGAGAGTTGTTCTTTAATATAGTTGGACATGCAGCAATTGCATATGACTCATATAATACAATTGAAGCGAGAGAAGAAGGCGTTGTAGCTAAAGGGGATAACTTTCACACTAGATATCGTTTAGCTACTATTTGGGAAGCAGAAGTAAGACAATCTGATTATTCAAATAAGAAAGTTGCAGAATGGATAATTAAACAAAAAGGCAAGCCTTATAATTGGCATTATGATAGAATAGATTTAAGAAATAAATTCTACTGCTCACATTTAGTATATGCGGGATTTTTAGATATTTCAAAATGTAATTTAAATCGAGATGGTGGACCGGTTACTCCCGTTGATTTGATCTCAAATTCTAGTGTTAAAATAATAAGGGAGCATTGGAATGGCTTATCAAAAGAAAATAGGCATTTGTATTCTGATAGCTTTAACACTGTTAGCAGCGTTCAGGATCTACAGCAGAAGGCTTTCGGATAATATCGGTGCTGTTCCAGTATATGCTGTTGGAGCTGTCTCCACTAATACTCAAGGGAGAAACAGTACTGTATTATTCTTTGATGAAAACTTAGACTTAATCGATAAAAAAGAAATGAATATAGGAAGCTTATCTTCTGAATATTCTGTCCCTTTTAGAAATGAGGAAAGGGTCTATATTCCAACTACTGGAGAAGTGAAGAATGACGATATTATAATGGTGGATATCGAAACGAAATCAGGAGATGTAAAATATTATAAAGATCCGAAAGAAATCGGTGTTATCGATACCTTATTTCAATCAGGAGACAAGATGTATTACACTTCTAATATTAATAGCGGCTGTTCTTTAAGAGAAATGAATTTTAACGGCGGCGAAGAAAAATCAGCAGATATTATGAATACTCTGATAGGAAATGGAGGTAGACTTGGAGAAGAACTGTTTTTGATCGCTCATTCGACACCAGCTGATGGTGGCCCTGCGAAAGATGGAACAACCATAGTCTTCTATAATGATAATTTAGAAAAACAAAGAGAATTTTACACTGATAAATTTGTCCATAGAGGTCCAAGCATTGTTCACAACGATAAAGTATATTTTATGTCATCGAATGCTGAAGAAGAAGATAAACGTATTTTTTCGGTAGACAGTCAAGGAAATTTTGAAGAGATCCCGTTAAACTGCTGGGTTTATCGAATAGAGTCCACTCCAGAAGGACTCCTTGCAGCTGGCGGCGATGAGAAGTCAGGTTCTTTTATTCTTATAAAAAAAGATGGAGAGCAGATTCATTATGGAATGAAGGAAGAGTCCCTATTACAGATGAAATGGCAGGGGGAATTCCTTTATACCTTGGATAGAGTAGAAGAGGGAGATAAATCCATTTTAAGAAAATACGAGCTAGAAAAGAATGAAATGAAATTAGTTCAAGAAAAAGAAATAGAATTTAATGCTCCCAAAGAAATAATACGATCGATATTTTGAAAAGTGAGGCGGGATTGCTTCGCTGCCCAGACCATACACCTTTGGCATCAATAGATTAGGAAAGGCATTACAGGCTAACTCTCAACAAACCAAGGATCGGTACTTTTTAGTACCGATCCTTGGTTTTTATTATATCCTCGCCGTCGCAAGACGTGCCGCCTGGGTACTGAAAGCATCCCGCCTAGCGCCTGTGCTGCGAAGCAGTCACGCCTGTTTTACTCTTTCCTTAAGGCTGCAAATGTTTAGACTCAGAAGAGTATCTAATACAGTCATTTTATTTGTCTTGCAAGGAAACAATGAATATCTTAGACCTAATGAAGAATCCTATTCATAGGTTTGTTTTTTAAACGTAAAAAATAAGTGTTTTTTATTTTTGTCCTGAACTCCACTCTACGTTAGGTGTTAGGATAGTTGAAGGATTATAAATAAAAAAAGGAGGCAGCATAATGGACAAAACTTTTGAATTAATTCAAATTCAAAAACGACCTTCCACCACCAGATATT
>NZ_JBQKLI010000035.1:0-5825 GCF_052116305.1 Gallicola sp. Sow4_E12
GTAAACTGGTACAACAATATTAGGATACATTCTTCATTGGGATATTTGAGTCCGGTTGCGTATAGAAGCAAACTTCTTAAGGAAGTTGTCTAGTTTAGTGTTGACAGTCCATACCTTTTCTCCATATACTGAGCAATTTGTATATTCTTTGCCCTTTCCATATTTTTTAACAAGAGCAAAATTTGCTACTTGAACATTTTCTCCATCTTTTTCAAATTCTGAAAATTCAGCTTCCTTAACTAAATTTGCATTAATATTTATCATTTCTTTATCCATTAATTTCTTCTCCTTAATCTAAAAATTCCAATTAAAAAAGCGACTGAACTTATAATTCAATCGCTAAATTTCTTACATATTAAATTGTTTAAGTGGGACTTCTTATCCTTACCATTTTCACCTCCTAATTTTGAGTATAAAAAAAGGCGATAGAGTTTTTAATTTCTATCGTCTTTTACTAAAAATTTTTTTATCTTTTCATTTTTTGTATCAAATTCTTATACTCCGCTTCTAACTCTTCTCTTTCTTCTTTTGAAATTTCTTGGGCTAAACGATTATTAATTGAACTTAACCTAAACTCAAGTAAAAAGTCATCCGAAGTAGTATTTGTTTTAGATCTTTCTTGACTCTTCTTAAACTGAGCTAGGTTTCCTCTAAAACTCTTTATTTTGTGGTTGTCTATCATAAGAAGTTCGTCTGCAACATTATTTATAAATGAAACATCATGAGTCACAAACAATAAAGGTCTATCATATCCCTTGAGTAATTCTTCTAAAGCTTCGATGGCACTTATGTCTAGAAAATTTGTTGGCTCATCCATGATTAAAAAATTAAAATCAGATGTTACTAGTTTAGCTAATTTTACTTTGGCTCTTTCCCCATCGCTTAAAATTTCTAGCTTTTTATAAACATCATCTGTTTTAAAACCAAGTCTAGCCAATATAATTCTCGTCATAGTCTGGTCATAGATAGAACTTTCAAGTACATTATCTAAAATACTTTTATTCATATTTATAATTTCTCCCAGTTGACTATAATATCCAATTTTTATATTAGGATGAACCCAAACTTCTTTATTTAGAATCATATTTAATAGAGTTGTCTTACCTGAGCCATTTTCACCTAATAGGGCTATCTTTGTATTATTATGAATCTCTATATTCGCATGATCAAAAATAAGCTTTTTGCCAAATCTTTTATTTAGATTTTCAGCTCTTACTAGTATATTAGAAAATAATTTATCCTTTTCTGCGATTGTTAGTTCAATTTTGGCAACTTCTTTTGGTTTCTCCTTTACCTCAAGCTGGTCGATTCGTGACTTGATTGATTTTACTTGTTTATCTAGTTTTTTCTTATTCCCTTGTCCACCCATCTTATGAAGTCTAGCTTCTGAGTTTCCCATTCTTTTGGGAGTTGTCCTAACTTTTGATGACTGAGTTTGAATATCCTTGGCAATGTTTGTCAATCTTTTTTTCTCAGAAATATAGCCTTCATATTCTCTTTGGGCAAACTTATTTATTTTTTCTCTTTCTTCTAAATAAAAAGAATAATCACCATTAAAAACTTCTAACTTTCCATTTGATAATTCAAAAATCTTATCGCAAGTTTGATTTATAAAATCACGATCATGAGAGATAAGAATATATCCCTTATATCTGCTTTTTAGACTTTCCGCCAATCTTTCTTTTTGCTTTATATCTAAGTGGGAAGTAGGCTCATCAACCAATAAAAAAGCAGATTCATTTGAAAGAAGTTTCGCTAACTTTAATCTTTGATATTCTCCTGGACTATACTTGTTTTTATCATCGAGTTCCGCTTTCATGTAGATTTCTTCAGAAAACTTCTGTTCTTCTCCATCGTTCAATAAAGAATCGAGCTTGCCTTGTACATCCACACTTCCATTATAATCTGTGTCCTGACCTAATAAAATTCTTAAAAAAGTCGTTTTGCCGACGCCATTATTACCGATTAATCCAATTTTGTCATCATCACTAACTGACAGTCTTTCTATTTCAAATAAAGTCCTTGTTCCAAATTCTTTTCTTAAATTGTCTAAATATATCATAAATCCTCCTTATATTTGAGAGGATTTTACCTCTCATCTTATTTAAAAGAAAATTTATTAATTGTCATTTGTCTATACCTCCAATTTCTTAATCTAAATTAATTATATAATGAGTATATCTTTATTTAAATTAAATTCTTATTATTGTAGTATTCCCTATTAGTTTTGGTTATCTTTCCTAATCATATACTTTTCAACATCACAAACATTGCTCTTGTCACAGTCTTCAAGAAGCTTATAATTCTTATGCTTTGTAATATCAAATTTTTCAGACAAGAAAGGTCTTACTCCTCTTAGCTGGTATATATACTTACCACCATCCATTACAATTATTTCATCTTGGCTCATAAGTTCCTTACCAGTTTTTTTGGTAATTTAGACCAAAAGATTTTTGGTTTATTCTTGTTTCTGATGTGTTACATAGATCTATAGTTTCTTTACCTAAGGTTTCAGATAATTCTTTTACTGTCGTTTTTTTTCTCCTAGAAAGAGTGTAGAGTCACAGTTACCAACTATTGCATCTGCATGGTCTTTATAAATTGCCTTTAATTGAGATTGTGCTTGAAGTATTATATTTGCTGATATTTCTCTTGAGAGTTTTTAATTTCTATCGCCTATTAATACATTATTTCTAGTCTTCTAAAATCGATACTTCAAGGTCTATCGCTTTAAATGTAACAGTTATTCCTACTTCTTCTTTTACTGTTTTCTCAAATAGCTCAGCTATATCATATGGGGACATATCATATATATATTCATACCATTCATTACTTTCATCGTACATTGTCTCACATATTGCTTCAATATAATTTTTCTTATCCATTGTGAGTTCTGTATCACTTTCCAAAATAAACTGCTCACCATTTATATTTAAGATGATTGTTTTTTGTATAGGTGAATTAAACTTAAATAATTCCGGCAATGTAATTTGAAGCCCTTTTGCAATTTTATCAATATTTTCTATTGATATATTTCTCTTTCCAAGCTCTACATCAGCAATATATGTCCTATCCAATCCACACGCTTTAGAAAATGTTTCTTGTGTAAATCCACGAGCCGTTCTTAATTTTCTAATTTCCTGACCTAATTCTTTTTTAATCATACAATAGCACCTCCGTATGATTATATATTAGCACTTTGTCGACTATAAGCAAACCGTCTATAAGTCACAAATTGTTTTTGTATCATAAATTTATTTTGAGAATTTTCGATTTTGAGTTTAATTTTATTTTATCTCTGTTTTTCAAAAACTCTTCCACATCAAATAAGTTTCTCTTATCATAATCTTCTAATAACTTGTAATTTTTATGTTTTGTAATATCAAACTTATCGGATAGAAAAGGTCTTACTCCTCTTAGCTGGTATATACACTTACCGCCATCCATTACAGTTATTTCATCTTGACTCATAAGTTCCTTGCCAGTTTTTTGGTAATTTAATCCAAAAGATTTCTGGTTTGATCTTGTTTCTGATGTGTTATATAAGTCTATGGTTTCTTTTCCTAAGGTTTCTGATAACTCTTTTAATGTTGTTTTTTCTTTCCCTCCTAGAAAAAGTGTAGAGTCACAGTTACCAACTATTGTATCTGCATGGTCTTTGTAAATTGCTTTTAATTGAGATTGTGCTTGCAATATTATACTTGCTGATATTTCTCTTGAACGAATTGTTGCAATCAGTTTTTCAAATTTAGGAATTAAGCCAATATTTGCGAACTCATCAAGTAAACACCTAACATGAACTGGAAGTCTTCCACCATACACATCATCTGCCTTATCACATAGTAGATTAAATAATTGAGAATACATTATTGAAACTACAAAATTAAATGTATCATCTGTATCTGATATTATTACGAATAAAACAGTTTTTCTATCTCCAATTTTATCAAGCTCTAATTCATCTTCGCTCATTAGTTCTCTAAGCTCTCTTATATCAAAAGGTGCAAGTCTTGCTCCACAAGATATGAGAATTGACTTAGCAGTTTTTCCTGCTGCAAGCTTATATTTCTTATATTGCTTAACTGCAAAATGACTTGGATCTTTCTTTTCAAGTGCTTCAAAGAGCCTATCAATTGGGTTCATATAGGTTTCGTCATCTTCTCTAACCTCACTTGCGTCAATCATATCCAAAAGTGTCTTAAAGTTCTTTTCTTCTTCAGGTGCTTCATAATAAATATACCCAATAAGAGCAGTGTAATATAACTTTTCAGCCTTTACCCAGAAATCTTCTCCTGCCTTTTCTCCATCTCCCTTGGTGTTAGCAATTATGGTTTGAACAAGTTTTAAAATATCCTTTTCTGATCGAAGATAAGCAAAGGGATTGTATTTCATGGACTTTTTAAAGTTTATTGTATTTAAAATCTTTATGTCATACCCATTTTCATAAAGCATTTTTCCACACTCTAACACAAGTGTGCCTTTAGGGTCTGTTACTACATAGGAAGAATGCATTTGCATTAAATTTGGCTTTACATAAAATCTCGTTTTACCTGATCCAGAACCTCCTATTACTAATACATTTTTATTTCTAGCATATTTAGGATTTTTAGGTCTTGAGTTCATTGTAAGTCTTTCGGTATTAGTTATTAGTACATTATTTTCAAACTTTGGGTCAATATATGGAGCAATATCCTTACTTTCTCCCCATCTTGCAGATCCATATTCCTTGCCTTGCCTATATTTCTTTTTATTTTTACCTTTACTATAAACAATTAGCTTAACAAGACCAGCAACTGAAATACCTACTAACAAGTCCCTTGGATTAAGGCTTGGTATATAAGATAAAGTTCCTATATCAGAAATTCCCACCATTATTCTATCAATAATATCTCCTCCTACATAAGAATTGATGTGCTTAGAAAAAATATTTCCAATGTAGCAAAATGATAAATAGGGAATGTTTGATAATATAAATTTCTTTGGGTTGTCTATTTTAATTAAGTTTTTAATATCAGAAAGAACAGCTTCCAATATCTTATTCATCGTAGAAACCTTCACTATCTAATAAAATTAGTAGGTAGTGTCTTCCCTTTGGTGTTATAAATGTTTGTATTCCTACAAGTGTACCTAGTGGATCAACCCATTCCTTTACTTCAAAATATCCTTTGTTCTTATCTGCATATGGTAAGAGTTTCTTTTTCTTATCCCTATAAATTAATCCTTTATCCATTAAAAAACTTATAAACTGATTTTGTGGTATTCCTAACTCCTTGGCAGTATTTCTAAAGTTTGTAAGTAGGTTATAATCTACTAATTTGTCATAATAGTCTGCCTTTGGTCTTAATTCTTCAATCTCTTCTTCTCTTTCGGCAATAATTCTATTAGCTACAAGAATTGCATCTGCAAGTAACTCTTCGTTAGTTTTCTTTTCTTGCCCTACTATATATCCTCCGTTTTTTCTAATACTTGGTAAGACTTCTCTCGTTACCCAAGCTTTGAATATTTTTGCTTGTGGTAGTTTTGATGAGAGGATAAGTGAATACAATCCTGATTCATTAATAATTGAAATATTCTGTATTCCTCCAAGGGTGTTCCATTTCGTTACACCCTTATCTTCTTCATCTACATGGTCATAAACAGCTTTTCTTGGATTAACATATCCTAACATAGTTGCTACTTCATTAGCTATAAAGAAAAACTCACCGTCTTTTTCTAGATAAAGTCCATATAATTGTGTAAAAGATAAAAGGCCATGTAACAGTCCTTTTACGGTACAATGTTTTTAACCACAAAAACATACCTAGGAGGACTTTACATGACCCAAG
>NZ_JBQKLI010000036.1:0-5106 GCF_052116305.1 Gallicola sp. Sow4_E12
GAAATCATTAGTATATCTTTTACCTTTAGAGGACATTGTGATACACACCCTTTCTATATCTAGATTGTATTGTGTCTCACTTATGGTGTCCACTATTTTATACTAACACCACTTAATATCAAAATATTTCGGGGAAGTCATTTTTTCGGATTTAGGAAGATTAAGCCAGATTTGAAGACCCAGCATTCTTTCGGCTTCCTGAGGCATTTCTTGATGAAGAATACCGCTGCCGGCTGTCATCCACTGAGAATCGCCGTCATGAATCGTTCCTTTATTTCCTAAACTGTCTTCATGGTCGATTTCGCCATGGATCAAATAAGTGATTGTTTCGATTCCTCTATGGGGATGCATAGGAAATCCTCTATAATAATCTTCAGGATCTGTAGAATCAAAAGAGTCCATCATTAGGAAGGGATCATAATCTTCTACATCTTTTGTAGAAAGAACCCTCACTAGACTTACGCCGGCACCGTCTTGTGTTCTATAGCCTTGTACTGATTTTCTATTTGTTTTAAACATGAATATCTCCTTTCAACATTTAAGTAGATGGATAGTTTTTGAACTTCTATAACTATAATATCACTAACTAGTAACAATGTAAAGGGGTTGTTGACTTTTTGTTGATATCTTAGAACTTCTTAGACGTTGAATAACATAGGAAAGCCATAGTCTTTATGATATAATAAAACAATAAGACAAAATTAGAGAAGTTAGATATAAATTAATCGGGGGTTTGACGAGTGGAAGAGAAAATTATAGTTTCGAATAATGGTCCATTAGAAGGGACAGTAAAAATAGGCGGCGCAAAGAATTCAGCCTTGCCTATTATTGCAGCTTCATTATTGGGAACAGAACCTATTATATTAGAAGATGTGCCTAAGCTCAACGATGTGAGTGTTTTTTTGCAGGTATTGGAACATCTAGGATCAAAGGTAGAGTACTTGGATGAAAGAACGATCAAAATCGATTCTTCAAATCTGACAAGCTACGTAACTCCTTTTGACCTGATGAGCAAAATGAGGGCTTCTTTTTTAGTGATGGGACCTTTATTAGCGAGATTCGGCATAACAAAGACATCCCTTCCTGGAGGATGTGCTATAGGAATGAGACCGGTAGATCTTCATTTAAAAGGTTTTAAAGCATTAGGAGCGGAGATTGTAAGCGATTCAACAAAGATCGAAGCGAAAACAGAAAACGGACTAAAGGGAACTGTACTTTATTTAGACTTTCCTTCCGTTGGAGCAACACAGAATATTATGATGGCAGCTTCCATGGCGGAGGGAGAAACCGTAATCGAAAATCCGGCAAAAGAGCCTGAGATTGTAGATCTTGCCAACTTTTTAAACAAACTAGGCGGCGATGTCAAAGGAGCAGGTACTTCCACAATCCGGATCAAAGGTGTAGAGAAGTTAGGCGGTACAACCCATCCTATTATCCCGGATAGAATCGAAGCAGCAACATATATGGTAGGAGCTGCTATGACGAAAGGCGATGTTATGATAGAAAATTGTATCGTCAGCCATATTTCGCCGATTATAGCGAAACTTCGAGAAGTAGGCTGCGAAGTTTTTGATATGGAAGATGAAGATAAGGTTCGTGTTGTTGGAAAAGGCAAAAAACTCATCGGAGCAAATATCAAAACTCTTCCTTATCCAGGATTTCCGACAGATGTTCAAGCTCAGTTTATGGCACTGCTTTCCATCTGCGAAGGACAATCAACAGTTACCGAAACAGTCTTCGAAAACCGTTTTATGCATGTGGACGAGCTTTTAAAAATGGGGGCGATTATTGCCACTGAAGGGAAAGAAGCACAGATTGCAGGAGTTCCGAAACTTCGAGGAGCTGAAGTAAAAGCAACGGATCTTAGAGCAGGTGCCGCCTTGATCTTAGCTGGACTTACAGCAGAAGGGGAAACGAAAATAGGCGAAACTTATCACATCTATCGCGGATACGACGATATTATAGGAAAGCTTAGAGGATTAGGAGCAAAAATAGATCGTATCGAAGAATAATGATCTAATAGTATTATAGAAAGCCGGTATAAAGGGGAGATCATTTATACCGGCTTTTTTTGAAGAAAATGCCGGGAGGAGCTATGAAGATAGAAGGAATCGTAAAATCCATCGTTTTCGAAAACGAACAGAATAATTATAGAGTCCTCCGCGTTGAGTCAGAAGATGGAGAAATCATGGCTACAGGCCAAATGCCCCCTATTATTGAAGGCGAAGAAATAAGTATGGAGGGGGAATGGATTTATCACGACAAATACGGAGAGCAGCTTCAAGTGACCGATGTTGAGAAATCTGGAAAAGTTTCTCCTCTAATGATCGAAAAATATGTAGGAAGCGGAATCCTGCCCCATGTGGGGAAAACTATGGCGAAACGCATTGTAAAAGTTTTCGGAAGAGATACACTGGCGATTCTCCAAGAAAATCCATCCAGACTGATGGAAGTAGAGGGGATCGGCAAAAAGAAGTTTGAGGATATTAAGATAGCTTTAGAAGATCAAAGACAGACTCAGGAAGTCTATTTTTATCTCCAGAGACTTGGAATCGGCATGGCTCAAAGCAAAAAGATCATCGATAAATATCAGGATGAAACGATACAAAAAATCGAAGAAAATCCTTATCAGCTGGTCAATGATATCTGGGGTATCGGTTTTAAAACAGCAGACAGTATCGCCTTGAGAAATCAGCTGGATCCTTCCTCTCCTTTTCGTATAAAATCCGGCTGTGTTTATTATTTAAAACAGGAGGCGGAGTCTAACGGGCACTGCTATATGCCTTACGATTATGCATTGGAGAGAATCTCCAGATTATTGAATCTAAAAGCAGAAGATATCGATGAGATGCTTGTAGAAGCGATGATGGAAAATCTGATACTGATCGAATATGTCGGCGAAGAGAAAGTTCTCTACCTGCCGGAATATTATGATGCAGAAATCAAAGTTGCCGGAAAAATTGCCCAGATAGCTAGTCGAAAAGAAATCATCGACGTAGATTTGGAAAACCGCTGGAAAGAGCTGGAAAAGAAGTATCGCCTTTCCTTCTCAGAAGAACAAAAAGAAGCCATACGCTCTTCTTTGGAAGAACAGATTCTTATAATAACCGGCGGCCCTGGAACAGGGAAGACCACTATTATACAGGCTGTGGTAGATCTGTTTATAGAGAGAAGCTATGAGGTAACCTTAAGCGCTCCTACAGGAAGAGCTGCGAAAAGACTGGAACAAAGCTGCAAGGTGCCGGCAAAGACGATTCATCGTTTGTTAGGATATAAACCTGTAGATGAAGGCAGAGGAATGTTTTTTGATTTTAATGAAGAGAATCCTCTTTTAACAGACCTCTTGATCATAGATGAGGCATCTATGATGGATCTTCGCCTTTGTGAAAGTCTATTTCGGGGAATTGGAGAAGAGACAAGGATAATATTTGTAGGAGACGTAGACCAGCTGCCATCGGTTGGGGCGGGAAATGTTCTCGAGGATATGATACGGAGCGGAGAAATAAGGAAGATTTCTTTGAAGACGATCTTTCGTCAGGGAAAAGAAAGCAATATCGTATTAAATGCCCATAAGATCAATCATGGAGAAGAACCTATTCTTAATGAAAAAGGAAAAGATTTTTTCTTTATGCAGGAAAAGAATCCTTCCCTGATTCAAAAAAAAGTGCTGGAACTCGTAGCCAGACGGCTTCCAGAATACTATAAACTGGAGGGACCGGAGGAGATTCAGATTCTTACACCTATGAAAAAAGGGGAGTTGGGGACGTTAGAGTTAAACCGAAACCTTCAAGAAGTCATCAATCCGAAAACCCCAGACAAAGAAGAACTGTATCAAGGAGATCGGATCTTTCGGAAAAAAGATCGTGTAATGCAGATTCGAAATGATTATACAAAAAGCTATAAAACTCTAGAAGGTCAAGAAGGCATGGGTGTTTTCAACGGAGATTTCGGTGTGATATCTGACGTAGATCCTTCTGCAAGGACTATCGAAGTGATTTTTGATGAGGAAAGAAGAGTACAGTACAGCTATAAGGAATTAGACGAACTGTCCTTATCCTACAGCATTACAATCCATAAATCTCAAGGAAGCGAATTTCCTGTAATAATAATCCCCATCGGACCTGGACCCTATATGCTTTTAACCCGAAACTTGATTTATACAGCGATAACAAGAGCGAAAAGAGTTGTTGTGCTTGTAGGGGATCCGAAATATCTCTATTATATGATTCATAATAATCCTGACGACCGTAGACATTCTTCCTTGGATAAAAGAATAAGAGAATATATTCAAGTTTATAAAGGAGTTTATGAAGGCGATGATTAAAGAACTGTTATTTCATCCTAAGCTTTGTCTGGACTGTCATGAAGAGTGGACAAAGAGTAAGGGATTGTGCAAAGATTGTCTAGAAAAGATAGAGTATGTTTATGGGAGAAACCGTATTTTATCCGATGTTGACTGTGTCTTTCCCTTTTACTACGGCGGCGAAATAAAGAACCTTCTTATCCGATACAAGTTTCGAAACGAAAGCTATCTATACAGAGTTTTTACAGAACTTTTGTATGCATATATTAAGGATTATCGAGAGAACTGGGATGAAATAATAACCGTTCCTTATACAGATAAAAAAGCGGCCAAAAGAGGATACGAACCTGTCACAATTATCGGCAAAGAGCTAAGCAGAAAGCTTAAAATAGATTTCAGCCTATCTTCAAGAAAGTCAAGAGAAACAGAAGATCAGCATTTCTTAAATGCAGAAGAAAGAATTGAAAATGTAAAAGACGCCTTTTACTGCAATCCCAAGGTAAAAGGAAAAAGAATTCTTCTTTTAGACGATATCATGACCTCGGGAGCAACACTAAGAGAACTGTCCGAAACTCTCTTAAAAGCAGGAGCAAAGACCGTAGACTGTCTAGTGATCGCCTCTGAAAAAAGAGAAGAGAAAGGATATTGGATTCGGCAAGAAGAAGAGATTTAAAAGAAGTGTGGAGTGTGATAGAGGGAAGCGATGGGTGTCAAGGTAGTTGACGGATTTCTTTTACAATATTTCAACTAATTCTAGAGGTTCATTTGCAGGAATTTGATAGTAAGATCTAAACTCATCATTT
>NZ_JBQKLI010000037.1:0-3860 GCF_052116305.1 Gallicola sp. Sow4_E12
GTTCATCTCCTCAGTTAGGTATTTGTGTGGTACTTATATTTTAACCGAGGACGAGCATTTTGGCTCATTTTTATTTGAAGTTTCTTTTTACACCATTATACGGACTTTATCATTTACATTTATTAAAAGAAGATGTTTCAGTTATATTAGGAGTAGAACTCCATATAAAAAAATATGAAGATGCTCCACCATATCATTGTCATATTCTGTTTAATATCGATATTACAGAAGAAAATATTGATGATATAAATGAAAAATTAGATTTTCTATATCCAGATAAAGTTGTTACTGATGAGAATGAGAATACTCCTAATATTGAAAAAATAATAAATACTTTTGATTCATATGACTTTTTATTACTACCACATGGTGGTCAGTCACATAGAACATTTAATAAAGCTACGTCAAAGAAAACTAGATTTGACACTTCTATGGAGCAAAGTATCTATCATAATCATTTTGATGGATTTACATCGAGAAGCAGTTCAGGGCTTGAGGATACTAAAAATTATTTTAAAAGAATTGGAATTAGTGAGTTTGTCAATTTAGTAACATGCACAGATAACTATAACCCTTATATATATCCAAAGACCAAAGCTAAAGATGCTGAGGATTATACTCCTACATGGATGTTGGCTGAACCAAGCTTTGAAGGGTTGAGGCTTTCATTATCTGAGTCGTCAAGATTGTTTTATAATTCTGAACCACCTCAAAAATGGACTCAAACTCTTGAGCGAATAAAATTAATTAATGAAAAAATTGAAATAGATGTAAATATGACCCCTGGATTAAATGTGGTTATTGGAGGTTCTTCTAGTGGAAAAACCTTATTAGTAGATAGCTTGGTAAAGGGGATAAAAAAGGATTTCACTGATTCACAATATAATGATTTTAACGTAAAAAAGATTGAGATAGAAAACCCAACAGGAATTAATCCGTATTATATTAGTCAAAATTTCATTATGTCAATTATCAATGATAGTCAGAATGATATTGGGGAAATTCCAATAATCGACAATGTATTTCCTGAAGACAAAGAAACTTTAACCAGCATTAGAAATAGCCTTAAGAGCCTGAAAGAGTTAGTAAATTCATTGCTAGACAGTGCAGAGGAATTAGAAGATCTTAAAGAAAAATTAACTCATATATATTCACCCAATTACCTAATTACAACTAAGAATATTAAAGAAAGTCCATTAGAACTATTAAAACCTAATGAAGAGCAAAAGAACAGTCTTTCAATTACAAAGCCAGAGGTAGAAGAATATAAAAGAACTTTATTAGAAATTAAGGAAAGACTAAATAATCACCCTATTGTTGAAAGTAAGGATGAAGAAATTCAGAACATTAGTAAAGCGTTAGATGACCTATATTTAATTTCTGAACTTAATTATACTCTGTCAGAAGGTATAGAAAACACTTTAGATGATTATGAGCGAAATCAGCGTGAAAGGAATAGAGAATTAATCCAAATAAAGCAAAATAGAGGGAATTTGCTAAAGTATATTTACGATGCCTTAAAAAACTTAAAATTATTCTATCAAGCCCGCCAAGAATTATCGAATTTTGACGTAGCGTTTGAAACAAAAGAAATAAATGTAGCAGGTCATTCGCTTAGTATTAAAAATTCATTTAAACTGTCTGAGGAGGAATTAGTCAATACTATAAATAAGTATTTAACTAGTAACAGTAGGATTGAAAAGTTTAGTGAATTAGAACCAGAAATTCTAGAAAAAAATAATTTTTCAAGTCGTCCAAAAGTCGTGTCCCACACAGATTTGGCACACAAAGTTTACAAGGATATAGAAGAAACAGATAAAAAAGAATACAAAATTATCACTAAAGATGGAAAAGATTATAAAAATCTTAGTCCTGGCTGGAAGTCAGCAGTAATATTAGATTTGATATTAGGATATGACAATAATTCAGCTCCGATTATCATCGATCAACCGGAAGATAATTTAGCAACAAACTATATTAACCATGATTTAATTGGAATGATAAAAAGAATAAAAGAAGATAAGCAAGTTATATTAGTATCTCATAATGCTACAATTCCAATGTTAGGAGATGCTCAAAATTTGATAATTTGTGAAAATATTGATGGCAAGATATTTGTAAATTCTGGCACGTTAGCATCAGAAATAAAAGGTAAAAAAGTTTTAGACTGGATAGCTGAACTAACTGATGGGGGCAAACCTTCAATTAAAAAGCGAGTGAAAAAATATAATTTTAGAAGCTATAAGGAGGATTGAGCAAGTGAAATTAAAATTCTATAAAGATGAAATTAAAAATCGAGTAAGTATATTAACGAAAGAAGAAACTGAATTAGAATTTGATTATGTTGAGATGATAAAACAAATCTATACAGATAAATCTATTGATCAACCAGAAGTTTCTGATGAATTCTCTGAAGAAGAACAAGAATCAATCCAATCTCTAATAACAGACATAAGTGACAGTATTCAATATCTGTTCGGTACTGAAACTGAAGCAGAACCTGACACAACAATTGAAGAAATATAATAAATGCATAGAAATCATATTCCAAGCGATTAGAAAATTCTAGTCGCTTTTTTCGTACCAATTTTAAGGAGGAAAAATAAATGGACAATACTAAACAACTAAAATCTATAAATCTAAAGATAGAAAACCTATCTAAAGAAAAGCTTGATGTAGAAAAAGAACTTGAGCAACTCAGAAATCAAGAGAAGAAAATCCAACAAGTTTTAAATCAAGAAGAACGAAAAAAAAGAAATCATAGGTTGATTGTTCGTGGAGCCATGCTTGAATCATATATTGAAGGAGCAGAGCATAAAACCAATGAAGAGATACAAGAAATCTTAGATAAAGTATTTCTAAATGTTAGTTAATCAATCCCTTAGTTTACTAAGGGCGCAATTATACACCCTAAAGGGTGTCCATGCGACCTGCGGTGCTTTTACACTTGCAGTGAGCTAGGAAAAAAGATTTTTATTAAAGCAGATTGTGGCAAACTGTCTGCTTTTTCTTATGCAAAAAAGAAAGGAGAATAAAATGCCAGAGAGTTTTCATTTTAATATTTCAATGATTAGTAGAGGAAAAGGAAAATCGGCAGTGGCAAGTTCGGCCTATTTAGCAAGAGAAAAGATAACTAATGAATGGGACGGTATAACTCATGACTATCAAAATAAAAAAGACTTAATCTATAAAGAAATATTTTTACCTGAATATGCTAAAGAAGAATTCAAAGACAGGAAGATCTTGTGGAATAGTGTCGAACTACATGAGAAAGCAATTAATGCTCAGCTAGCCAGAAATTTTATTATTGAACTACCAAAAGAACTAAGTCTTGAAGAAAACAAAAAATTAATAAGTGAGTTTATATTGGATAATTTTGTTAAGAAAGGTATGATAGCAGATCTTGCTATACATGATGAAAGTCAGGAGGGAAATCAGAATATTCATGCTCATATTATGACTACGGTTAGACCACTTAATGAAGATGGATCTTGGGGATTGAAAAGTAAAAAGGAATATGTTTTTGATGAAAATGGAAAACCAGTTCTTACTAAAAGTGGAAGGCAGAAAACAAGAAAGATAGAATTAACAGATTGGAATAATCGTTTAAATGCAGAGCTGTGGCGTTCTAATTTTGCCAACCTATGTAATAGATACCTTAAAGAGAATAATCTTCAAAAAAGGGTTGACCACCGTTCCTATAAACGTCAAGGACGAGATGAGATACCAACTATTCATATGGGGCCAAGTGGACTGTCAACACTAAACTAGACAACTTCCTTAAGAAGTTTGCTTCTATACGCAACCGGACTCAAATATCCCAATGAAGAATGTATCCTAATATTGTTGTACCAGTTTAC
>NZ_JBQKLI010000038.1:0-2763 GCF_052116305.1 Gallicola sp. Sow4_E12
TATTTTACTTCCTCTTGATTCGGGTCTTTTTCTTGGCATAAAAAATTCCTCCTGATTAGTTTTTCTTTACCCTAATCAGGAGGTTCTATACACAAAATATTACACAGTCTCGCTGGTCTAATCCTTTATTTATATATGCAGGGCTATCGTAAGTTTTTGTTCTTTGTAAATCAGACTAGTATTATTGAAAAAACAAAAGAAAACTTTTTGAACCCTTCTTCAATCAAATATCTTTTTGCAGAGAATATTGAATTAATGGGCGAACAAGTTAAAGTTAAGGAAGTTGATAACTTTTCATATTGCGATGAAAATGCAATAAATATTCTTTTTACATCAACACAAAAACTTCATTTAGATTTAAATTTTCCGAGGGAAAACAGTCCTACTATTGATGATTTTGAAGACGATAAGATAGTGCTTATTTCTGATGAATCTCACCATATTAATACAGTAACAAAAGGTCTTGGGAAAACAGAAAAGAATGAAATTGAAGAAAATATAAATAGCTGGGAGTACAGTGTAAATCGTATCTTTAGAGCAAATAGAGATAATGCTATGCTGGAGTTTACAGCTACGGCAGATTTAGAGGATCCAAATGTAAGAAGTAAATATCTAGACAAAATTGTCTATGACTATACCCTAGCAAAATTTAGAGAGAGTGGATACACAAAAGATTTTCAAAATATGCAAGGTGATTACGGTCAGTGGCCAAGAACTCTGGGAGCCTTGATATTAAGTGAATATAGAAGATACTTATTTGGAGATGCTGGGCAAAACATTAAGCCTGTTGTTCTTTTAAAATCGAGAACTATTAAAGAATCAGAAGAATTTTATGAAGAATTTTTAAGAAGATTAAATATGTTATCTTCTGATGAAATATTAGCGTTTGAAAATACTGATAATGTATATTTGAGAGATGCCATTGAATACTTCAGAAGGAAGGATGCTACATTAAATAGTCTAGTATCTGATATAAAATTAGGATTTTCTCAAGATAAAGCTATGATTGTAAATAACAAGAGTGATAGTGAAGAGAAGGATAAACAAATCCATGTAAACTCACTAGAAGCAAAAGATAATCCATATAGAATTATTTTTACGGTCAATATGTTAAATGAGGGGTGGGATGTTCTTAACCTTTTTGATATTATAAGACTTTATGAAACAAGGGATGCTGGAAAGAATGGCAAACCTGGTAAAACAACTATTAGTGAAGCTCAACTAATTGGTCGTGGAGCTAGATACTGTCCATTCAAAATTGAGGAGAGTCAGCCAAGAAATAAGCGTAAGTATGACTATGACTTAACTAATGAAAATAGAATACTAGAGACTCTTTTATATCATTCAATGTTAGATTCTAGATATATCTATGAATTGAGAAATGCTTTAAAACAAACAGGATTATTAGCTGATAATCCTATTGAAATAGAATATCGACTAAAGGACACATTTAAACAAACAGATTTTTATAAAACAGCCTATGTGTTTTCAAATAAAAGAGTTGAGAAGTCGAGAAATAGTGTTTCAGAGATTGATAAGAAAATACAGTCAGGGTTTTATATCCATAAGGTTTCTACAGGTGCATCTACTTTATATGGTCTTTTCGATGATAATACTAAGAAGACTAGTGGATTCACCTATACTACACAATTAAAACTTAAAAATATTCCATTAAATATAACAGAGGGAGCTTTAGCAAATTTTGAAGCTATGAAGTTCAATGTACTTAAATCATATTTCCCTCAATTAAAATCTAAGAGGGAGTTTCTGACATCTGGAAATTATCTTGGAAATATTACTATTCAGTTTGAAAGTCCTTATGAAGACTTAAGAGCAAAAGATATTTACGATGGTGTTATGAAAGTCCTTCAAGGAGTATCTGCTCATATTCAAAAGATAGAAACTGAGTATGAAGGAACAAAAGAATTTTATATTGATCGAATCTACAATGTTCTTAGAGATAAGAAGGCTTATTATAGCAATCCTCAAGGAGAAGGAGAGGGCATTTCCCAAGCTATGATTGTTAGTGATAACCGTGCTGACCTTGCTTATGAGTCTTGGTATGCCTATGAAGATAACTTTGGTACAAGTGAAGAAAAAGCATTTGTTAAGTATTTTCAGGGGTTAGTGCCAGAGTTACGTAAAGAATATGATGAAATATATCTTGTAAGAAATGAAAGAATACCAGCCTTAGCAATCTACGAATTCGACACAGGAGAAAGGTTTGAACCAGACTTCTTGTTATTCCTTCAGAAAAAGGACGTAGATGGATATATGCAAGAACAAATTTATATTGAGCCAAAAGGAAGTCACTTACTAGAAAAAGATAAATGGAAAGAAGACTTTCTACTAAAGATTGAAGAACAAGGAATTCCAGTAAAGAAATATGTAGATGATAATGAGTATATGATAATAGGATTACCATTCTTTAACAAGGATTCAAGGATGGATGAGTTTACTTCTAGGATAAGGAGCTTATTATGAAAATCACTTTTGTAGACATTCATATTCATACATCAGAAAATCCAAATGAGTTACCAGCAGATTATAACATTCAAGAATTGTTAAAAAATATGAGAGTTATAGCTGAGGAATATCCAATTTTACTATCATTAACGGATCATAATACTATTAATAAAGATGCTTATTTACATAGTCAAGTCCATATTAGTGTGTAAATTCCTCGGGTATCATTTTGTGGTCAATCATCCAGCCTAATCGAGCGGTTTATGCCGCGAAAGCCTATTGATAGTGAGATATCGC
>NZ_JBQKLI010000039.1:0-2670 GCF_052116305.1 Gallicola sp. Sow4_E12
TTCATGTCCTGTAATCACCTCCGTGACTACATTTTAACAAAGTACTTACCTATGTTCTGACACAAACACTTACCTATGTTGTGGTATTAAAGGCTTACCTATGTTCTGACATCGGACAAGATAGCACCTTTGGTGCTATCTTTTTTCGTACTATAAAAAAAGCAATCATTCGCTTCGCGAATGATTGCTTTCCTTCCCTATAACCTATTCCCTACAAGCTACTCCCTACTATTTCCCTATCTCTTCTCCTACAATCTTATTTACTGTCTTGCCGTCGGTTTTGCCTTGATGGCGGGATAGCATTTCTTTGATTAATAGTCCTTTGCTCTTAGGTTCAGGCTGGATGTTTAGTTCTTCCATTAGTTTTACAACTTCTGCCCTTACTTCTTCTTCCGTCATTTGAGCTGGGAGATATTCTTCGATAATATCGATCTTAGCCTGAGCTTCTGCTCTCATTTCTGTACGATCTTCCGGGATAGAATCTAAAGCGTCCCTTGTCTGTTTTAATTCTTTTTGAACATACTCTAATGACTCTTCATTGGACAATTCTCTTTTTTGTTCCTTCTCTGCCAAGGCGATATTCGACATAATAAGGCTGATAACACCTGTTCGAACTTTGTCCTTATTTTTCATAGACTGCATTTTGTCTTTACGTAATTGATCTAAAAAACTCATAATTTCCTCCTTCTATTAACCGAAGAGAACATGGAAATAAAACTGTGCATTAAAGGCTGCAACAGCCCAATAAGAACACAACAATCCAATGCCCACCCCTATTACAACATCGCTTAGCCAGTGTACACCAAGTGTTATTCTAGATAAAGCGATTAATAAACCTAATATAACCGCAATTATAACTGCGATGGGAAGCATCGCATAATTATGGAAAAGCACATAGCTCACCGTCACATAAAAGCCCATCCCTGTTGCCGCATGGCCGCTGGGATAAGAATAACCGAAGTGATTGATACTCTCGATCTTTGTAGGGCGAAGACGCCTGAACACAAGTTTCAACCCATGGCTGATTATAATCGATCCTAAAGCACCAATAAGCATCGTCGACAGCGTTATATATTCCTTTTCAAAGACCAAAAAGAATAAAATAGGCATCGCAATAATAAAAATTGTCTCCACATTGGCAAGCCTTGTAATCTTCGACATCACATTTGTAAAATTAATGGAATTATTTTCCAAGAAATAATTTCGTATCTGAATATCCTGCTGCGTTCCCGATTTTCCCGCCAAATGAATCCCTACATAGACGGTAATGAAGGCAAATACAATAGTGACTCCTGCCATAAAATAATTTATTTCCATAATAACCTCTGCTCGCAAATTTAAAAGAATCTTTCTTTTAAATTATATTATATCACTATTAAACGCCTTTCCCAAACTGGCAGTTCGGATAATGGCAGACTTCGCAATTCAAGCACAAACCTCCGTATCCCAAACAAGCGATTAAGTCCTTTGTAACAGGCACCCCTGCCACAACATAGGGATAAATAATATCAAACACCGTCACTTTAGAATACATCACACAGCCCGGAAGACCCATAATCGCTGTACCATCTTCAAAATAGCCTATTAAAAACATTGCACCAGGAAGCACCGGCGTTCCGTAATTTACGATCTCTGCACCGCTGGCTTTAATGGCAGCAGGAGTTAGATCATCCGGATCTACGCTCATTCCCCCAGTACAAAGGATAATATCCGCACCCTTTTCCTTTGTTCTAAGGATCGCCTCTTTGATCATCTGGGTATCATCATCACAGATCTCGTGGTGGATATACTCTACGCCGTACTGCTTGAATTTCTCTTCGATAACAGGAGTAAAGGTATCTTGGATACGTCCATGATAAACTTCGCTTCCTGTTGTCACGATCCCGCCCTTTAACTTTCGAAAAGGAGTCAGCTTTAAAATAGGCTCCCTTCCGCCGATTTCTCTTGCTAAATCCATCCTTTCCCTTTCGATAAATAAAGGAACGATTCTCATCCCTGCTAACTTGTCTCCTTTTTTAACAGGTAAATTCCCCATACGGGTTGCAATCATCATGTCTCCTAGGGCATTGATCTTTTTCAGTTTTTCAACATCTACTTGAAAGAAACCGTTTCTGTCGGCTATAACTTCGATTTTTCCTTCTTTGATATCTGAAAGAGTCATCCCTTCGTTGATCGCAATTTCCGATAAAATCATAGCCCCTTCATCTTCGTGAATGGATTGATCCGTCGTTTCCAAAACATAAATATGCTCTTTTCCCATATCCAATAAAGCCTGAACATCCTCTTCTTGAATAATATGACCCTTCTTAAAAGCGACTCCTTTAGATACCCCTTTTATAATTCTCGTCATATCATGAGGCAAAACATGACCTACAGCTTCCTCTGTTCTAATCTTCTTCATCTATATCCCCCTGCGTGTTGTTTTAGTTTATACATCGATGATAACATTATACTTTAAAAAACAGAATGCGTAAAGAATACTAGAAAAAGTCTGATTATCTGAAAGAGGGGAGCAAAAAAAAAGAAAGAGTGATAGTGTGGAGAGTGAAGAGGGGAGTTGTATAGTGACCCCCAAAAGTTGGACTTGGTTTTCGAAAACAATTAAATTAGTTTGCTGCTATTTTATTTAACTCCTTTCTGGTTTTGGCTGTCAAGAGCAGAAGCGTAGCG
>NZ_JBQKLI010000040.1:0-2630 GCF_052116305.1 Gallicola sp. Sow4_E12
TAAGACAAGCTCCATTCCTATAGGAATGGACATATATTGATACATAAAAAATGTATCAACCCTTACCCTTACTCAGGATTTAGGTTGATACACAAAATTATTTACAGACCCGACCAGCCATCATAACTGTCTTCCCAGACCCTGTTGCCATATGGAAAAGATTATGAATCTGTTTATTCTTTCTAAATTCTGGGCTTTCATAGTAGGTTATGAAGTATCTAAATACCTCTTCTTGGTATTCTCTTAAAACAATATTTTCGTTTAAATTGCTAGTTATATACTCTGGCAATTCTTTCAAAGAACCAAATCTTTTAAGGACATCTAATTCTTCATATAAATATTGATTACTCATTAGATTCCTCCTTAATATAATCCATAGAAACTCTTAGTAAACGCCTTATCTGATTCACTTACATTTACATCTTCATCACCTATATCGGAAAGGTTGATGTATAGCTTATTTTTATCTAGTAATTCAAGAACCAATCTCTTTTGATCTTCTAAAGATAAATTATTAAATTCTTCTTCAGTTCTTTTTAATTCATCTGGTAAAACTGATGGGATAATTTTTCCATTTTGTGTTGCTTTATCTAAGATAGCTTTAACTGACTCAGAGTCTGTAGCTTGTTCTAATTCATGAATTAAAGACTGGTTGTCTTCAAGCAGTTCACAATAAACAAATGAACCCCCATCTTGCCAATTTACTTCACTAGATATTCCTGTACCGTCTCCGTTCAATACATTTTTTAATCTATTCAGTGTGATTTCTTCAATATAATCTAGTTGTTCTACACCAATATAACGTCTATTCATTTTATGTGCGACTGAAGCTGTAGTACCTGACCCCATAAAAAAATCTAGAACCAAATCATCAGAATCCGTTACCATTTCGATAATTCTCTTAATTAAAGCTTCTGGCTTTTGGCCTGAACTAAATTCAGTCCTTTCATTTGACATCGGATTAATTACATAAATGTCAGTCCATAATGAATTAACTGGTTGTCCAATATATTCATCTAAAAATATCTTTCTGTTGATGTTTTTATCTTTACTATCCGGGAAATCTAGCCTTCCCTCTTTGTCCCATTGCTCCATTACTTTTCTTGAAACAGAATATCCCTTTTTTGGTGTTTTGTATCCTTTGTAGTCATAAATTAAATTTTCTCTGTAATTAGGACTTTGAATTGGTGATTTCATATATTTTCTGCCATTTGAATCAACATGTACGAATCGCTCTTTGATATATTTTTGAGTATTTTCATCATTTAATGAATATACCGGCTCATATTTAAATTGAGTTTCGTCTTTTACGTACCATAAAATATACTCAACTACATTGTTTAACCTTTGACTTGGATTAGCACTACCACCTCTCCTTTTCCAAGTTATTTTATTTCTAAAGTTTTCCTCACCGAATATTTCATCCATCAACACCTTCAAGTAGCTATCCTCATTATCATCAATCTGAATAAAAATACTTCCAGTACTACTTAAAAGTCTTTTTGCTAAAATTAATCGATTCTTCATAAATGTAAGCCACGATGAATGATTAAATTTATCATTATAATTAAAAGTATCTGAACCTGTATTGTAAGGGGGGTCAATATATATTAACTGGACTTGCCCTTCGTATTTTTTTAACAAAGAGGAAAGTGCTAGTAAATTATTTCCTTTTATAATTAGGTTATCAAAGTTATCAAATTCAATATTTTCTTCTATTCCATCAAATGTGTATCTTCTTGCATTTCCTAATACCTTTGGAGCTAATAATCTATTTACTTCGTCTGGTGCTAAAGTCTCATTATAAAAAATTTCTTCTCTTTTTTGATCCTCTCTATCTTGTCCACCTTCTAACACACAATCCTTATATGGCCAAACAAGTGAGATATCTTGTTTTTGACTAATTAGGTTGTTCTGGTTATCTACTAATCCAATTTTATTTTTGTAAAGAGTATATGAATCAGGTAAGAACTCCTTAGAATCTAGCACCCATATGAACTTAACCTTGTCGAACACATAAACATCGTCCACTTTAGTAAAGAAACTTTCACGCATTAATTCATTATTTAAAAGGGACTTGATTAACAACCCGTCAGTACCCCTTGCAGCATCCGAAACTTTTGTTTTTATTACTTGATTATCCTCACCGATAAAGCGTTCATCAGCCTTTAATACTTTTTCTAATTCATCTAAAAATCTCATTAGTCTTCCTCCACATAACTTACAATATCTCCAACATCACATTTAAGACTTTCACAAATTCTCGCTATAACATCCATGCTTATAATTTCATTCTTACCTAACTTCGCTAATGTAGCAGAAGACATTCCTATGCTTTGTCTTAATTCTTCTTTATTCATTTTCTTTTTTTCGAGTAATTTCCAAAGATTACTATAATTAAATGCCATATTATTTTCAGTCAAGTCCATAATCTTGTGTAAAACACTATACAATGTTTCCATAGTTTCTTACTTGCCAAACTTAATATACTTTCTTGTAGAACTCAGCCATTCGTCATGCAGGTCCATAAGGACTGCTCCAATTAAACGATTAGCTGAAGCGTGATTGGGAAAGATTCGAATGATCTTTTCTCTTCTACGTACTTCTTGGTTCAGTCGCTCAAGAAGGTT
>NZ_JBQKLI010000041.1:0-1610 GCF_052116305.1 Gallicola sp. Sow4_E12
GTCGTCATCCTTGGGCGCCTCGGGGGCCTTGCTGCCGTCGGAGGGTTCCTTGGGGGCCTCTGGGGCGCTGTTGTTGTCGGCCAGCATCGTGAAGCCGCCGAACAGGGCGCGGTGAGTGTCGATGATCTGTCGCAGATCGTCGGGCGTGTGGTGCGGCATCGTGCCACCTCTCTGGGGTTGGGTGCGCTGACTCGCTCAGCGCATGTACTTGTGTTTCCGCAGTAGCTGGATCGCCATGTCCTGGTCGTCGCCCGCCTTGGCGTAGATCGCTTTCGGGGTCCAGCGCTCCATCCTGCGAGCGCCGTACATGGTGCGGGCGCCGTTGGCTCGCAGCACCGACTTCTTTTCGCCGTCCTTGGTGATGCGGACAGCCGGCTTGGCGTTGATGACTTGGTTGATGTCAGCGCCGTCCTCGATCGCCCGAAGCTGGTCTCGGGTGAGGTCCTTGATGTCGGACACGTCCAGCGGAGGCACTGAGGGTTTATCCCGGTCACTGACAGCCACCAGGCGTCCATCGCAGCCGGGGTGCCGCGTGAACGACCTCGTGCCAGGCTTGAACAGCTTCCCGACGAGCACCGCGCACCGCTGGCACATCGGGGCGGGGTCCACGAACATCAGCGACGTGCGAGCCCTCCCAGTCGCCCCGACCATGGCGGCGTTACGGCCGGCTTCCGACACAGCCCAGTGGGCCATCGTCTGCGCCACCCTGCCGCCAGCGGCCAGCTTCTGAGTGGCAGTGCCCGGCGTCGCCCTGGCTGTGATGACAGCCGGATACAGGAGGGCGGGGATTGTGAGAACTGCCCCTGACGTTGGGTGCTCCGCCCATCCGCCGAAACCAGCCGGGTCGACCTCCGCCAACGCCTTCTCTGGGTATCCGGAGCGGTACAGGTCGTCGTCCACGCTGGCAGCGCCAGCAGCAGCGGCACCGATCTGCGCGGCCACCACCAATCGAGACAGAGGCGTCAGCTTCAACTGCCATTGAGCAGCCCAGTCGCCGCTCGCGCGGATCGTGCGCCACTCGCGGCCCACCATCGTGGCAGCGGCCCGCGAACGGGCCAGCATCGCCTTCTCAGGCGACTGTGGTGACATCGCCCGGAGCCGCCATCAGCGCCTGCACCAGCGGGTCGGCATCCTGCTCGCGGAAGTAGGCCCGCTCCCGTTGCTTGCGCCCCTCGTCCCATCCCAGTTCGTCCCACACGCCCTCGCGAGAGAGGATCGGCACGCCGCCAGCCATCTTCGTGAGGGCGTCGGCTCGCTGTGAGTAGGTGGGGGTCGCGGGATCGTGCCACAGCGCCCTGATCTCGTTGCCGGGGAGCCATTCGCCGGTGCGGAGGCGTTCCCGCAGTCCCATCACCCACGCCCACGAGTCACCGTCGTACACGTTCATGCGCTCGACGTTGCGGATTAGACGGGCCTCATCGGCGCGGATCGCGCCCTCCGACGCAGGATTGACGGTGTCTTGACCGAGGTAGCGGGTCGGGAGCCCCAACATCCCGCCACACCAGCGCAGCATCGCGTTCACGGCGTCGGTAAAGTTCGACAGTTGCGCCGCGTCCCACGACCCGAACTTGGCGTCCTTGTTCGACGTGACCTTGAGGAGGGTCATGTAT
>NZ_JBQKLI010000042.1:0-1554 GCF_052116305.1 Gallicola sp. Sow4_E12
GCACATTGAAAACTGAATCTGTAGTAAAAGAAAGAGAAATAGATATTTCTGGTCAAGCAACGAAGGGCATAGGGTGAATGCCTTGGCACTAGTGGCCGATGAAGGACGCGACAAGCAGCGAAAGCCTCGGAGAGGAGCAAATATCCAGCGACCCGGGGGAATCCGAATGGGGAAACCCGCTTAGACAAACTCTAAGCATCTTACAGCCAATACATAACTGTAAGAAGGACAGTGGGCGAACTGAAACATCTCAGTAGCCCGTAATAAAAGAAAGAAAACTCGATTTCCCAAGTAGCGGCGAGCGAACAGGAAACAGCCCGACCGAAAAGAATACAAAGTTCGACTCTAGAAGAAGAAGATGGAAAGCTTCGCCAAAGAGAGTGACAGCCTCGTAATCGAAAGAGAGAAACTTTGCTTTTCAACAGAGTACCACGGAACACGAGAAATTTTGTGGGAAGATGGGGGGACCACCCCCCAAGGCTAAATAC
Source organism: Gallicola sp. Sow4_E12 (assembly GCF_052116305.1). NCBI lineage: Bacteria > Bacillati > Bacillota > Tissierellia > Tissierellales > Peptoniphilaceae > Gallicola > Gallicola sp. Sow4_E12. The sequence goes on from NZ_JBQKLI010000042.1 coordinate 489, forward strand.
AACTAGTGACCGATAGCGAATAGTACCGTGAGGGAAAGGTGAAAAGAACCCCGGGAGGGGAGTGAAATAGAACCTGAAACCCTATGCCTACAAGCAGTGGAAGCACACTATTGGTGTGACCACGTACTTTTTGTAGAACGGGCCAGCGAGTTATGATAGGCAGCAAGATTAAGGATTGAAGATCCGAAGTCGCAGGGAAACCGAGTCTGAATAGGGCGAATAGTTGTCTATGATAGACCCGAAACCGGGTGATCTATCCATGGGCAGAGTGAAGGTGAAGTAAGATTCATTGGAGGCTCGAACCGGGTATGGTTTAAAACATATCGGATGACTTGTGGATAGGGGTGAAAAGCCAATCGAACCCGGAGATAGCTGGTTCTCCTCGAAATAGCTTTAGGGCTAGCCTTGTAGTGAGACCCATGGAGGTAGAGCACTGAATAGTCTAGGGCCGTTAGACGGTACCGAAACTTATCAAACTCCGAATGCCATGGTGTTATATACAGGAGTCAGACTGTGGGGGATAAGCTTCATAGTCGAAAGGGAAACAGCCCAGACCACCAGCTAAGGTCCCAAAATTCTAATTAAGTGGGAAAGGATGTAGTACTACTCAGACAACCAGGATGTTGGCTTAGAAGCAGCCATCCATTGAAAGAGTGCGTAATAGCTCACTGGTCAAGTGGTACTGCGCCGAAGATAAACGGGGCTAAAATTAGATACCGAAGCTGTGGATCGAAAGATGGTAGAGGAGCGTTGTATATAGGTTGAAGCATGACCGCAAGGACATGTGGACAGTATACAAGTGAGAATGCTGGCATGAGTAGCGAAAAGGGGAGTGAGAATCTCCCCCGTCGAAAGCCTAAGGATTCCTGAGGAAGGCTCGTCCTCTCAGGGTCAGTCGGGACCTAAGCCCAGGCCGAGAGGCGTAAGCGATGGACAACAGGTTGAGATTCCTGTACTACCTTTAGCGTTTGAGAGAAGTGTTGACGCAGGAGGATACGGTGAGCGTGCGAAAGGTTGTGCACGTCGAAGTAGGTAGGCTGAGAAAAGAGGCAAATCCCTTTTCTCG
>NZ_JBQKLI010000043.1:0-1495 GCF_052116305.1 Gallicola sp. Sow4_E12
GAAGGCTGAGATACGATCGGGAGCGAAAAACAAGTAGTGAAGCACCGAACTCCATACTGCCAAGAAAAGACACTATCGAGCAAAAAGGTACCCGTACCGCAAACCGACACAGGTAGGCGAGGAGAGAATCCTAAGACGCGCGGAAGAACCTTTGTTAAGGAACTCGGCAAAATGACCCCGTAACTTCGGGAGAAGGGGTACCGTGAATTGTATTAAATTTTACATTGAAAGCAAAGCATGGTCGCAGAGACCAGGCCCAAGCGACTGTTTACCAAAAACACAAGTTTCTGCTAAATCGGAAGATGAAGTATAGGAGCTGACACCTGCCCGGTGCTGGAAGGTTAAGGGGAAATGTCAGGGGTAACCCGAAGCATAGAACTTAAGCCCCAGTAAACGGCGGCCGTAACTATAACGGTCCTAAGGTAGCGAAATTCCTTGTCGGGTAAGTTCCGACCCGCACGAAAGGTGTAACGATTTGGGCACTGTCTCAACAAAGGATCCGGTGAAATTGTAGTACCTGTGAAGATGCAGGTTACCCACGGTAGGACGGAAAGACCCCGTGGAGCTTTACTGCAGGCTGACATTGGATTTTGGAACGAAATGTACAGAATAGGTGGGAGACTGAGAACTAGGGACGCCAGTTCCTAGGGAGTCAACATTGGGATACCACTCTTTTCGTTCTAAGGTTCTAACCAGGTACCTTGAATCAGGTACTGGGACACTGTCAGTTGGGCAGTTTGACTGGGGCGGTCGCCTCCTAAACAGTAACGGAGGCGCTCAAAGGTTTGCTCAGAATGGTTGGAAATCATTCACAGAGTGCAAAGGCAAAAGCAAGCTTCACTGCGAGACCTACAAGTCGAGCAGATAGGAAACTAGGACTTAGTGATCCGGTGGTACCGAGTGGAAGGGCCATCGCTCAACGGATAAAAGCTACCCCGGGGATAACAGGCTTATACCCCCCAAGAGTTCACATCGACGGGGGTGTTTGGCACCTCGATGTCGGCTCGTCTCATCCTGGAGCTGGAGTAGGTTCCAAGGGTTGGGCTGTTCGCCCATTAAAGAGGCACGCGAGCTGGGTTCAGAACGTCGTGAGACAGTTCGGTCCCTATCCACCGTGGGCGCAGGAGATTTGAGAGGATCTGTCCTTAGTACGAGAGGACCGGGATGGACAGACCGCTGGTGTACGAGTTGTTCCGCCAGGAGCAGAGCTCGATAGCTACGTCTGGAAAGGATAAGCGCTGAAGGCATCTAAGCGCGAAGCCAACCTCAAGATGAGATCTCCTTGTCGCAAGATGGAAGAGACCTTGTAGAAAAGAAGGTAGATAGGTCAGGGGTGTAAGTGTGGCAACACATTCAGCTGACTGATACTAATGACTCGAAAGCTTGACCAGGAATATGTATTTCTGTTTCAAAGAAAACTACGGATGAAAAAGAGAAAAGACGAAGTCTTTTAACCACGACTTCACTCTCCACTCTTTCACACTCCACACTTTTC
>NZ_JBQKLI010000044.1:0-1474 GCF_052116305.1 Gallicola sp. Sow4_E12
GGGTCTGTAAATAATTTTGTGTATCAACCTAAATCCTGAGTAAGGGTAAGGGTTGATACATTTTTTATGTATCAATATATGTCCATTCCTATAGGAATGGAGCTTGTCTTAATTTTACACAACTTTAATAAACTGTCAAATTTTCATGAAAATTTACAGCAAATTTCACACTTGATTTTTTACTTATTTAAAACCTCCCTTCAAAAAATATTGATAGTTGTGATAGGATTTGATCCCAACCACGTATCCTGTAGGTCCACTTGCTAGAAGCATCTACCATTGCTAGATATAGGCTTTTTTGTAGAGCGTAGTCATTTGGGAATATGGTCTTGTTTTTAGTAACTTTTCTTAGTTGCCTATTGAAGTTTTCCATGGCATTTGTAGTATATACTAGTTTTCTTATCCCTTCTGGATATTTAAAGTATGTGGATAGTTCTGTCCAGTTGTTTTTCCATGAGCTTACACACATAGGATATTTTTTATCCCATTTTTCTTCAAAGATGCCTAGATTTGTTAGGGCTAAGTCTTCTGTTGGTGCTTTGTATATTGCTTTTAAGTCTTTCATTAATTCTTTTATGTCTTTGTAGGATACATATTTTGTTGAGTTTCTTATTTGATGGATTATGCATTTTTGGATTTCTGCTTTTGGATATACTGCTTCTATGGCTTGCGTGAATCCAGGTAGGTTGTCTGTTGATATTATTAGTATATCATCAAGACCTCTTTCTTTTAGCTGGTTTAATACTAAAAGCCAATATTTGCTTGATTCATTTTCTCCTACCCACATTCCTAGTATTTCTTTAAAACCTTCAAGATTGTAGCCTAAGGCAATGTATACTGCTTTTTTGACTACTATATTGTTTTCTCTTACATGGTAATGTATAGCGTCTAAAAATACCATAGGGTAGACTTTTTCTAATGGTCTATTTTGCCACTCTTCTATGGTTGGTAGTATTTTGTTGGTTATTTTACTTACCATTGTTTCAGATATGCCAAATCCATAAATATCTTTGATGTGAGTTGATATATCTCTTGTGCTCATACCTTTTGCGTACATTGATATTATCTGGTTTTCTATGTTAGATATATCTTTTTCGTATTTTTTTAATGCTTGTGGTTCAAAGGATCCTTCTCTATCTCTCGGAATATTTAAATCTATATTTCCATAGGATGATTTAACAGTTTTTTTACTTGATCCGTTTCTTGTATTGAGTGATAATGGTTTTTCACCGTATTCGTAGTCTAAATGCTCATCTAGTTCTGCCTTTAAAAGTTCTTCCATAGTGTCTCCTAGAAGTTCTTTTAATGCTTCTTGAATATCTTGTGCGCTTTGAGGTTGATATTCTTCAATTAACATTTTAGCTATTTTACTTCCTCTTGATTCGGGTCTTTTTCTTGGCATAAAAAATTCCTCCTGATTAGTTTTTCTTTACCCTAATCAGGAGGTTCTATACACAAAATATTACACAGTCTC
>NZ_JBQKLI010000045.1:0-1449 GCF_052116305.1 Gallicola sp. Sow4_E12
ATAGTCAAGTCCATATTAGTGTGTAAATTCCTCGGGTATCATTTTGTGGTCAATCATCCAGCCTAATCGAGCGGTTTATGCCGCGAAAGCCTATTGATAGTGAGATATCGCCATGGTAGACTTTCCATTGCGGCATCATGGACTCCATTGATTGCATCCAAAATAGAGTGATGCCGCTGATGCCACCTGCCATGGCGTTAGAGGCTCACTGTCAATAGGACCGTGAAATAAATAGCGAGCTAAGCAACCTGATTTTCTGTTTTCTCATCTTGGATGAGTGAGTTGTAGTAGACATCCATTTCAAAGTATTTACGGCCTGTGGACCACTTTTCATCCTGCTCTATCAATAGGGCTCCAATAAGCCTGATTGCCGATGCTTCATTTGGGAATATTCGTATGACTCTTTCTCTTCTTCGGATTTCCTGGTTGAGCCTTTCAATGCCATTGCTTGTTCTTAATCTCTTTCTGTATCTTAAAGGCAAGCTAAGGACTGCAGTTATATCATCAAAGCCTTCATCGAGCAATTCCATTGCCTTTGGAGCTTTTGATTCATATTTATTTAGGATATGGTTTTTAGCTGCTCTTGCACTATCCATATCAACAGCTTCATACACTTTGCGGATGTCTTCCTTTAGCTCCGGTTGAACTGACTTTGGTGTCTTGTCCAAGAGGTTTCTTGAAAAGTGTGTTTGACATCTTTGCCAGCTTGATCCTTGAAACTGCTTGTTTATGGCTTTGACAAGACCTTTGTGGCTGTCTGATGTGATTAGCCTTGGTGATCTAAGTCCTCTTTGCTTGAGGGAGATAAAGAACTCATCCCAGCTTGTTTCTGATTCGCTTTCTGACAGGTGAAAGCCTATGATTTCACGGTATCCTTCCTCATTGACGCCTATTGCTATCAGGAGGCTTTTGCTCCTTACCCGGTGGTTGTCCCTGGCTTTGATGTAGATGGCATCAACCATCAGAAATGGATATTCGCAAGTAAGTGGTCTGTTCCTGAAGGCTTCAACAACAGGATCAAGTTTTTTGCATAAGTCCGAGACCATGGATTTTGAAAATGATTTACCACAAAGCTCTTCGGTTATGTTCTCGATTTTTCTTGTTGAGACACCGTTGATTACCATCTCGATCATAGAGAGGACAAGGGCCTGCTCACTGCGCTGGTATCTTTCAAACATGGTGGTGCTGAAATTGCCATTTCTGTGCCTTGGAACACGAAGTGTAAGAGTTCCAACCCTTGTGGTAAGTTCTCTGTCCCTGAAGCCGTTACGATAGGCTCTGCGGTCATCAGAACGTTCGTAGGGCTCTGCACCAAGCTGCTCAGTGGATTGGGCGATGAGAACCTGATTAAATATTTCTTCAAGTAGTTTAGAAAATGCTTCATCCTTTGTTTCTTTTGTAAAAAGTCCGTGCAAAAGTTCAGTATCCAGTGTAATATTTAATTGAGCC
>NZ_JBQKLI010000046.1:0-1313 GCF_052116305.1 Gallicola sp. Sow4_E12
ATTCGATTATGGTCTAGGTTAGAAGAATTACATGGGCAAGAAATTCTAAAACACGATAATAATATTAATTGGACTGCTGATGATAAACTAGAAATGGTAAATAAAGTAATTGCTGGAAATTCAATTAAATCTGTAGCCATTGAAAATGGAATTAATCCTGGACAACTTTATACATGGGTTAGCAAATATAAAATTTACGGATATAATGGACTTGTAAATAAAAAGAAAGGTCGTAAGTCCAATAATCTCATGAAAAAGAATATTAATCCTAAACCAAAAGAATTGAACGAATCTGAAAGAGAAGAACTCATAAGGCTTAGAACAGAAATCGACTACATAAAAGCTGAGAACGAAGTAATAAAAAAAGAAATCGCCTTGAGAGAAAAACATTACGCTGCGCAACTCAAGGCGAAAAAGCAGCGATCGTCAAAGAACTCAAAGAAAAAGGATATAAACTAAAATATCTTCTACTAGCTATAGATATACCCAAATCGACATACTACTTTGAAATCAAAAAAGTTGATAGGGTTAAGATTAGAAATAATCCTCTCGTAGATAAAATAATTGAGATATTTAATCATCATAAAGGAAGGTATGGAGTAAGAAGAGTATATAGGCAGCTATTAAATCAAGGATATAAAATCAACCATAAAAGAGTTCAGAGAATAATGCATGAATTAAAACTATTTGGCAAAAGACCTAAAGAAAAATATCATTCATATAAAGGTAAAGTAGGAAAGATTGCTGATAATATAATAGACAGAGATTTTAAAGCGGATAAGCCGTTACAAAAATGGAGCACAGATGTATCAGAATTTAAATTTCCATGGGGTAAATGCTATATTTCTCCCATACTAGACATGTACTCAAATGAAATAATATCTTATGATCTATCACTAAGTCCTAATCTAGTACAAATATCAAATATGTTAAATATGGCTATTAAGAAGTTTCCAAAATTAGAAAATTTGATATTACATTCAGACCAAGGTTGGCAATACCAACACAAACTTTATGTAAACACGCTAAAAGATTGCAAAATTAAACAATCAATGTCTAGAAAGGGTAATTGTTATGATAACTCTATTATGGAAACATTCTTCGCTAGATTAAAAAATGAGATGTATTATGGTTACGAAAAAATTTATAGATGTTTTGATGAGTTCGCAAAGGCAATAGATGATTATATATATTATTACAACAATGAAAGAATTCAAAGCAAAACAAAATGGATGCCTCCTACAAAATATAGGCTAGCATCCACTTGTAAATAATTAATTTAATATTGTGTCCAGTTTTATGGGTACACATCA
>NZ_JBQKLI010000047.1:0-1028 GCF_052116305.1 Gallicola sp. Sow4_E12
ATCAGGCCATTGACCTTGTCTATACAATTCCACACATTCTTTTTTAAATTCATAGCTATATCGCATAAAAATACCCTCCTTACTGTTGTCCAGTAAAGAGGGTACATATCATTCAAGAGGGTTTCTTTTATTTTCAGACAAAAAAAGAGAGGGAATTTCTTCCCTCAGAACAATCTATTTTTATAGTACTGTAGAATTATAAAACAAACCTTTAAAAATATCAAGTCTTTTTTTGTTTTTTTAGCAGTCTTTATCTTCTTTATGCCATCTAGCTGCTCTAAAATAGATTCTAAACCCGTCTTCCCTTCTTCTTTTTAAGAGAATTAAACTTGGTTGCTTCCCTCTGGCTTCATCTATTAATATTACCCTTCTTTTATCGATTAGAACTCATATCGAATAGTGTCCTTTAGCTCATCTCTTCTTAAAAGTTTTACAAACTCCTTTTGATCAAACCATTTTAAATAAGACTGATTGAAAGATTCTTCTATATTATCATAGATTTTCCGGTTAAACTCTCGGCTTATAACGTGGACATAGGTATCGATGTAACGATCTACATATACAGGATTTTTCTTATACCAGATATTATTCGAGTCGACTACCATGGAACATTCCCAAAGATCTAGATCATATGGAAACAGCTCATCGATAATAAATGCATATTTTAAATCATCATTAAGATCATTTATTCGTTCCATTTCATTAAGCATTTCTTCCCATTCCTCATCGGTCAGCTCAAAACTGTATTTTATAGTGACCCCCAAAAGTTGGACTTGGTTTTCGAAAACAATTAAATTAGTTTGCTGCTATTTTATTTAACTCCTTTCTGGTCTTGGCTGTCAAGAGCAGAAGCGTAGCGACTCTTGACGGATAAAATCCGAAAGGAGAAAATCTTTAGGCAGCCATTAATTGCTCTGTATATTCTACTGGGCTTTTCCAGCCCAGTTTTTCTTTTATTCGTTCGTAATTGTAATAGCGTATATACTTTTCTATTTCCCTTTTTAATTCTTCATAACTTTTAAAGATTC
>NZ_JBQKLI010000048.1:0-998 GCF_052116305.1 Gallicola sp. Sow4_E12
GTACAACCGTAAAAGGATTCATAGCAGCATTGATTATCTAACACCAAGCGAAGCTCATGCTGCATAAAAAAATCTCTCACTTTACGTGTCTACTTTATTGACATAAGTCCACATGACTTGGAAAGAAGATAGAAAGAGGTGGGATTATGAAGATGGAAATCATCAGTAAGGGTGTAGGAGAGATATTATACTCTTTTTATTGTTTAAATAAAGATGGACAGTATTAGTTGGTGATCCATTAATAATATTTAACAAGTGAGAAAAAATATCTACAGAGGATAAAGTTAGGATATTTTATAGAGGTATAGCCTAAATGCAAAAAGAGCCTCTTTTAAGGCTCTTTTGCTTGTAAAGGGTCGCACGACACACAAAGACGATAAACAAGAAAGGCTAGCTAGATACGGGATATAAGTATCTTAAATTTATATCTTGTTTGGCAAGTAACCAGCTTGCATATCTTTGTTGAGCATTATATAACACGACTTATACGAATCTGTACGGTTATTATATCACCGCGAATATCTAATAGCAAGATTAAGAGAGGAAAGTTACAAGTTGCTTTAATCCGCCCCTCCTAGTAAGTTACTAGAAGGTGGTTAGTCTTCATAGGCATAAACAAGCAACTACACCAAAGTGCATCGCAGACTTTCCTCATCTTAATTATTTAAATTTACTTATCCTTGTAGTTTAAATAAATACTCAAGGCTGTTAATATTAAAAAACAGATTTCGTATAGAGTCAATATATGCTCCTTTCTACTAGGAGGTTAAATAATAGTATGTGGTATAGATTTATATTTGTATATTCTGGGAGGCGAATAGTACGGAATAAAAGGTGATGTTAGAAGAGCGGAAGTAGAGGCTAGGAAGTAGGAAATAGGACAAAAAGGTCTGATCACGACATGGGTAAGTACTTTGTGTCAAGACATAGGTAAGTGTTTTTACGTTTTAAGGGGGACCCCCTATAGTGAAATGGATTGATATTGTAGAGTCAAGCCA
>NZ_JBQKLI010000050.1:0-938 GCF_052116305.1 Gallicola sp. Sow4_E12
TTTCACGATCATAGCCAGGAGATAGAAAAGATGAATAAAAACAACAAAAATACAATGGATAAGTTAAAAAAAGAAAATATTGATTTAAAGAAAAAGGCAGCTGCTTTAGAAAAAGAATTAAAGGCAAAAGAAAAAGAAAGAGACACCGCTTGGGCTCTTCTAGATCTTAAAAAAAAAGTGGATCAGTTATTGGAGACAAGCGATTTGGACGAGGATCCTACACATCGTTAAATGTAAGAAAACAAATTCTAAAGCTCATCAACGAAGCCAGATCCAAAGGAGCTACTCTTTTAGACTGCTGCAAGCTCATTTGTTTATCGGAAAGCACCTATAGAAGATGGCGAAACAGTCCTCTTAGAGAAGATAAAAGAACGACTGTGGATAAGTCTAATCCTAAGAATAAATTAAGCAAAAAAGAAGAAAATCAGATCTTTGAAGTCCTATTCGAGGAGCGGTTTGCAGACAAAACACCTCATAAAATCGTTCCACTTTTACTCGATCAGGGGATCTATATTTGTTCTCCTTCTACGATGTATCGCCGTATGAAAGAAGAAAAACTCACTCGAAAAAGAAATACGAATCAAAAAGAAAGCAAACCACGTTGTAAGCCGAATGTTATCGCATACAGACCGAATGAAGTGGCTGTTTGGGATATTACGTATCTTCCTACTTTGGTAAAAGGAATGTATTTTAAATTACTTGTTGTTATGGATTTATACAGTCGTAAAATTCTTGGAACACGTGTATTTGAACAAGATACCTTAGAACAATCAAAAGAATTTCTAAAAGAACTGGTGAAAGAATTAGACCTTAAAAGAGAATTGAAAGTACTTCACGGAGATAACGGTTCGACTTTGAAAGGAAAAACTCTTAGTGTTCTGTTAACAGAGTTAGGTGTTTTAGAAAGCCATTCAAGACCTCGAGTGAGCAATGATAAT
>NZ_JBQKLI010000051.1:0-930 GCF_052116305.1 Gallicola sp. Sow4_E12
AGTCAAGTCCATATTAGTGTGTAAATTCCTCGGGTATCATTTTGTGGTCAATCATCCAGCCTGATCGAGCGGTTTATGCCGCGAAAGCCTATTGATAGTGAGATATCGCCATGGTAGACTTTCTAATGCGGCATCATGGACTCCATTGATTGCATCCAAAATAGAGTGATGCCGCTGATGCCAACTGCCATGGCGTAAGAGGCTCACTGTCAATAGGACCGTGGAATAAATAGCGAGCTAAGCAACCTGATTATCTGCTTGCTCTTCTTGGATGAGTGAGTTGTAGTAGACATCCATTTCAAAGTATTTACGGCCTGTAGACCACTTTTCATCCTGCTCTATCAACAGGGCTCCAATGAGCCTGATTGCTGATGCTTCGTTTGGGAATATTCGAATGACTCTTTCTCTTCTTCGTATTTCTTGATTGAGTCTTTCAATGGAATTGCTTGTTCTTAATCTCTTTCTGTATCTTAAAGGCAAGCTAAGGACTGCTGTTATGTCGTCAAAGCCATCATCGAGCAATTCCATTGCCTTTGGAGCTTTTGATTCATACTTGTTTAGGATATGGTTTTTAGCTGCTCTTGCACTATCCATATCAACCGCTTCATACACTTTGCGGATGTCCTCTTTAAGTTCAGGTTGGACTGACTTTGGTGTCTTGTCCAAGAGGTTTCTTGAAAAGTGTGTTTGACACCTTTGCCAGCTTGATCCTTGAAACTGCTTGTTTATGGCTTTGACAAGACCTTTGTGGCTGTCTGATGTGATTAACCTTGGTGATCTAAGTCCTCTTTGCTTGAGGGAGATAAAGAATTCATCCCAGCTTGTTTCTGACTCGCTTTCTGACAGATGAAAACCTATGATTTCACGGTATCCTTCCTCATTGACGCCTATTGCTATCAAGAGGCTTTTGCTCCTTACCCGGTGGTTGTC
>NZ_JBQKLI010000052.1:0-821 GCF_052116305.1 Gallicola sp. Sow4_E12
AATCGAAGTACTTATTACAAAATCCGGGATCGGAAGCCTTCCAAACGAGCACTTGAGAATCAGAAGTTGGATCAGGAGATTCTAAATATTTATTACAATACAAAGAGACGCTATGGAGCTCCTAAAATCCATCAGACTTTGCTTAAGAACGGCTATTTAGTAAGTCTAAAACGAGTTCAAAGAAGAATGACTTTTTTAGGGATTCGATCGATCGTAAACAAAAAACACCGTTATTACTCAAAGACTTCTTCAGCGGAAGGAAGAGGAAACTTACTCGAACAAGACTTTAAAACAACCACTATTAACCAAAAATGGTGTACAGATATCACTTATATTCATACCATAAAAGATGAATGGACCTATTTTGCCAGCGTTATGGACCTTCATAGCAAGAAGATCATAGGCTGGGCTTATGATACTTCAATGACTGCAGAGTTGGCTATAAAAGCTGTAAGAAATGCTTGTTTAAATGTTTCTGATTGCTCAGGTATAATCCTTCATAGTGATTTAGGATCTCAATATACGAGCCATGATTTTGAAAGTTATTTGGCAGAAAAAGAAATACAACATTCCTATAGCAAGAAGGGATGTCCTTATGACAATGCCTGTATCGAATCCTTTCACGCTGTGCTAAAAAAAGAAGAAGTGAACTTAAAGACTTATATTGATTCGCACGACGCCTATCAAAGTCTTTTTGAATATATCGAATCTTGGTACAACCGTAAAAGGATTCATAGCAGCATTGATTATCTAACACCAAGCGAAGCTCATGCTGCATAAAAAAATCTCTCACTTTACGTGTCTACTTTATTGACATAAGT
>NZ_JBQKLI010000053.1:0-812 GCF_052116305.1 Gallicola sp. Sow4_E12
CGCATCCCAGCCGTCAAAACGCACCGGGGCCAGAGCCTCCGCCACGCCAATCAGGCCCGCGACCTCCGACTTCGCCCGACCCTTCGGCATTGACAGCACGCCACGAGAGATCAACCGACGCCCCGACGCCGGTTCGAGCTCGTAGGCGTCCACGATGAAGTCAAACATCTCGTCATCGAACGTCAACGGCTGCCCCTCCACCGGCCCAGGGCCATGGCAGGCATACGCCTCGAGCCAGTCGATGACGGCATAGCCGAGAGAGCACTTCTGCCCCTCGAACAGGGGGCGGAACATCAGCCTGCGCGCCGCTTCCGCGCCCGGTCAAGGCTCGACACCTTGCCTGCGGATGCGACCGACTCCACAGACTTCTGATAGGCACCCCTCGGACCCCGATACTGGGGCCGTCGACCCTCCACGTCCGGCAACCGCAGCGCCGCCAGCAGCTGCTTGAGGACCGTGGCCGTCGCGTTCGCCTCACGCAGCGCCGAGTTCACGACCAAGCTGGACACTCCGTTACCGTCCGTCTCAATCGACAGCAGCACGTCATGCTTGCCACGGATCGCCGCATCCAGAGAATCGAGCCGATCCTTTGCCCGGCACGCCTCCTCCAGTTGCACCAACTGCTCCGGCGTCAGCTCGAACACGTCCGCCACGCCACGCCACAAAGCACGCCCACCATCCGCCAACGAGGCTGGACACGGGGCCGGGATATGGGGCTCGTCAGACATGCTCAACACCTCCAGCGTCGCGCCGATATGCATCTGGTGGTATCGCACCACCAGAGAGAATGGTTTTCAGGCCCTGTAGACTGC
>NZ_JBQKLI010000054.1:0-808 GCF_052116305.1 Gallicola sp. Sow4_E12
CTCATCCACCATGCTGACAGTTGAGTAAGCCCTAAAAGGCTTGAGGTAGAGCAAAAGAGCGTTCCATTATCGGAGCGGATAACCTTAGGCAGCCCGTATAGTATAAACAATTCAGTAAGGATTAATTTGACGGTTAGAGTATCTTTCTTTTTTACAAGAGTCGCTGCCAAAACTTTTTTACTAGCCAGGTCACGAACAGTAAAAGGTTCACATTTCTCGCCTTCAGAAAACCACCACCCTTTAAAATCGATAGCCCATACATCATTTGGCAATTCAGCTGGAATATGCCTGCGTAAGACAGAAGCCGAGTCGGTGCTGATTTTACGAATTCTTCGTTTTTTTATTTTACCCGCTTTTTTTAAAATACGGTTTATACTGCTTACAGACGGCGCCTTATCAAGAGTTTTAGTGGTTTGAAGAATCGCCTGAAATTTCTTAGCTCCCCAGAAAGGATGCTTTTCTTTTAGGGACAAAATGGAGATAATGGTATCCTCATCGAGTTGATTCGCATTGGATTTAGGGGCCTTGCTTTGATCTTGTAAACTCGAGAAATCACCTGTTCCTTCAAATCGGTTTTTCCACTTATATCCTGTTTTTTCAGAGATATTGAACTCTTTGCATAATTGTTTAAAGGGAATTTTGTTTTCTTTCATAGCAATGATAAATTTAATTCTTTCTTCCACAACAGAAGTCTCCTTTCATGTCCTGTAATCACCTCCGTGACTACATTTTAACAAAGTACTTACCTATGTTCTGACACAAACACTTACCTATGTTGTGGTATTAAAGGCTTACCTATGTTCTGACA
>NZ_JBQKLI010000055.1:0-783 GCF_052116305.1 Gallicola sp. Sow4_E12
TATATTCTACTGGGCTTTTCCAGCCCAGTTTTTCTTTTATTCGTTCGTAATTGTAATAGCGTATATACTTTTCTATTTCCCTTTTTAATTCTTCATAACTTTTAAAGATTCTCCCGTAATACATTTCTTGTTTCAATATCCCAAAGAAGTTTTCCATAGGAGAATTATCGAGACAATTTCCTTTTCGAGACATACTCTGAAAGATCTTGTTTTTCTTTAGTGTTTTTACATAGTCTTTCATTTGATAGGCCCATCCTTGATCCGAATGAAAGGTTCTTCTGTACTTGCAGCTCTTTGTTCTTTCAATAGCTTCATTTAAGGCTTTTAGAATGCCTTTTGCACTTGGTGTGGAAGAGATTTGATAACTTATGATTTCTCGATTATAGAGGTCCATAAAGGGATCCAGATACAGTTTCTTGGTCTGTAGAGTACCCTTTTTGTCCCTTTCATAATATTTGAATTCTGTGGTATCGGTAGTGATTTTTTGGTGTGCTATGGAAGTATCAAAACGTCGGTGAACTCTGTTGGGAGCAGTTTTTCCTATTTTCCCTTTGTAGGAGTTGTATTTTCTTGATTTTCTTCCAAAGGATGTAACTTGGAGCCCTAAGTTTTGCAGGATTCGTTGTACTTTTTTCTTGTTGATACAGATTCCTTTTCTTCGCAGCTCTTGATGTATTCTGCGATATCCATAGTTTTCGTGTTTTTTACGAATCTCTAGGATTTTATTCTTAAAGAAACGATCTGGATCTTCTCGCTTAAAGCGTTTTTGCCAATACATATACG
>NZ_JBQKLI010000056.1:0-642 GCF_052116305.1 Gallicola sp. Sow4_E12
CGTCTTGCCCACGAGCGGGCCCAGCGTCACCGCACGCGGGGGGCTCGTGTGGTACGCCGGGGGCAGTAGCGCGTAAGGGTCAGGCCGCGGCATCATGCCGCCCCCAGCCCGGCCAGCAGTTGCGCGGCTTCGTCTTGGACAGCGGCAACAGGGTCGCGCGCGAGGTCTACGGTTTCGTGGTCGCGCATGAAGTCCTTGTAGGCGTCTCGGAACGCCTTGCCCATTCCGGTGAGGCTGCCGGGCGCGACGCTGCCGGGGTTGTCCAGAATGCGGGCCATGCCCAGCAGGTGGACCGCCAGCGGGTCTTCGTCGTAGTCGTCAATGCCCGCCGCCTCGAACCGTCGGCGCGTGGTTTCCTCCAGCCGCCCGTGAAGTTCCGCGGGGGTCTCGGGCGTGTCGTCGGCGCTCGGGTTACGCGGTGCGCGCTTCGTGGGCTCAGTCTTGGCGTCGGTGCGCCGGGCGTCGCGGAACTTAGCCTGTCGGCACGCCGGGGAACACACAACCGCCGTCGCGCGCCTGCCCGCCATGCTGCCGCCGCAGACTTCGCACCGTGCCCGATTTCCCATGTAGCACAGAATGGCCCAACCGTTACAGCGTTGGCGTAACGGTATGCCGACGCGGCCAACAGATAGTGAGAACCGC
>NZ_JBQKLI010000057.1:0-626 GCF_052116305.1 Gallicola sp. Sow4_E12
TAAACAGCATCAGGAAACAGGCTCATTCAAAGAGAAAGATAACCGCAGTGAAGAAGAAAATGAGCTCCTAGAGCTTCGTAAAGAAAATCAAAGACTTAAGATGGAAAATGACATTTTAAAGCAAGCGGCGCTGATACTAGGACGAAAGTAGAAGTCATTAAAGGAAACAAAGACAGATACTCGATATCAGCAATGTGTGACGTCCTACAAATCCCAAGAAGCACCTACTACTACGAAGCAAAATCAAATCCTGAAGAGGACGATATAGCTAAAGATATAATCCGAATTTTCAAATCCAGTAGACGTAACTATGGTACTCGAAAAATTAAAAAAGATCTTGAAGTCGAAGGCAAAGTAGTTTCTAGACGTCGTATAGGCCGTATCATGAAGGAGAATGATTTAGTGTCAAGCTATACCGTTGCTCAATACAAGATTTTAAGACAGCCAACGAATGAGGAAAAAATCTGTAATGAAGTTAATCGTGAATTTGACAACCGTAACCACCTGGAAGTAGTTGTAAGTGATTTGACTTATGTTCGAGTGGCTGGAAAATGGAACTATGTATGCATAATACTAGATCTTCACAACAGAGAAATTATCGGCTATAGCGCGGGTCCTAGAAAAGA
>NZ_JBQKLI010000058.1:0-609 GCF_052116305.1 Gallicola sp. Sow4_E12
AGATGTGTATAAGAGACAGCGATTGAACATCGCAAGCTGCACGTCGCCGTTCGACGCATCCCAGATAGCGCGCAACCGGTCATCGGCCTTCTCTTCGCCGGGGAGCACGAGGGCGCGCATCTGCTGGCGATCAACCACAGAGTCCACCACCACAGCCGCCCCCGACGTGATCACGTCATACTCGCGGCGATACTCAGGCGGCAACGCCAACCCGATATGCGTGAAGGCATGCTCCGTGTCGTAGTAGGACAGCAGCATGTCGTCAGAATCACGATGGGAACGTAGGTCGAGGTACAGCCGGTCAAGAGTTTGCAGCTCGTCAACACTCAGCACACGCAGCCACCCCTTTCGCGACTCATAGGAAGAAAATCGTTTCCTTGGCTTCGGTCGACCAACCGGCCGCCGCCATATCCGCGGCAGCCTCGTGCGCCAGCACGTCAGCCATCACCACATCGATCTTCAAATGCTCAGCCGGTTTGCCGAGAATGAACTTGTCGCCCGGTTTCGCGACCATCCGGGCCGCCAACGCCTGAGCCTTGAACACCTCATCCGGGGCGTGCGTCGTCAACCCCTCGGCCATGTCCTCCCGGTACCTGACCAGTGCTGGAA
>NZ_JBQKLI010000059.1:0-602 GCF_052116305.1 Gallicola sp. Sow4_E12
CTAGTTAGACTGCCGATGATAAATCGGAGGAAGGTGGGGATGACGTCAAATCATCATGCCCTTTATGTCCTGGGCTACACACGTGCTACAATGGTCGGTACAGAGGGCAGCAAGACTGTGAAGTTAAGCGAATCTCAGAAAGCCGACCCCAGTTCGGATTGCAGGCTGCAACTCGCCTGCATGAAGTCGGAGTTGCTAGTAATCGCAGATCAGAATGCTGCGGTGAATGCGTTCCCGGGTCTTGTACACACCGCCCGTCACACCACGGGAGTCGACAATACCCGAAGCCAGTGAGCCAACCGCAAGGAGGCAGCTGTCGAAGGTAGGGTCAATGACTGGGGTGAAGTCGTAACAAGGTAGCCGTATCGGAAGGTGCGGCTGGATCACCTCCTTTCTAAGGAGCTATAAAGTTCTATGTTATTTCTTTTATGTTTATGGTTTTAACAAAATATTTAAAGGGTTTATTTTTTTCTAAATCTTTTGAAATACATGCACATTGAAAACTGAATCTGTAGTAAAAGAAAGAGAAATAGATATTTCTGGTCAAGCAACGAAGGGCATAGGGTGAATGCCTTGGCACTAGTGGCCGATGAAGGACGCGA
>NZ_JBQKLI010000060.1:0-580 GCF_052116305.1 Gallicola sp. Sow4_E12
GCCAACCGCAAGGAGGCAGCTGTCGAAGGTAGGGTCAATGACTGGGGTGAAGTCGTAACAAGGTAGCCGTATCGGAAGGTGCGGCTGGATCACCTCCTTTCTAAGGAGCTAAAAAGTTCTATGTTATTCCTCTATTCATTCAGGAATGAAAAAAATAAGATAATGAGCGAAGTGCCTTTCATGGAAAAGAACGCAAGGGAACAGAAATAAAGGTACTCACATTATAAAATAAATCCTTATATTTATGGGGGTGTAGCTCAGTTGGGAGAGCACCTGCCTTGCAAGCAGGGGGTCAGGAGTTCGAATCTCCTCATCTCCACCATGAAGTTTCTTAAAACTTCATAACCATAAAGAAACAAAGAAAAGCGAATACGGAAAAAAAGCAGGAAAGAATGAATAAACGTAGAAAAGACGAAGTCTTTTCCACCACAACTTCACTCTCCCCTCTTCACACTCCACACTTCGCGAAGCACATTGAAAACTGAATCTGTAGTAAAAGAAAGAGAAATAGATATTTCTGGTCAAGCAACGAAGGGCATAGGGTGAATGCCTTGGCACTAGTGGCCGATGAAGGACGCGA
>NZ_JBQKLI010000061.1:0-537 GCF_052116305.1 Gallicola sp. Sow4_E12
AGATGAATTGTCAATTCAAATGCAACACCTAATGTGAGCTACTAAAAAGGACTTCCTTAGGTGTTTTGAATTCTATGCATTTTCTTGGTCTGCCATTTAGTTTAAGTAAATTGTCAATTAATTCTGATTTATCAACTTTGGATAAATCCATTCCCTTTGGATAATATTCTCGAAGGAGACCATTTGTATTTTCATTAGTACCTTTTTGCCAGGCACAGTATGGGTCACAAAAATATGTTTTACAACTTAACTTTTCTTCAATTTCTAAATATCCCGAAAACTCTTTACCTCTATCAAAGGTTATTGTCTTTACTAATTCTTTAGGAAACTGGCTTAGTGCATTGATGATTGCGGGGGTTACCTTTTTTTCTGTTCGATCTGGAACTAATATTGCAATATAATATCTTGATTTTCTTTCGGCTAAAGTTACAAAACAATATTTACTTTTTCGTTTATGGTCTATTCTTCCAGATTCAACGGTATCGCATTCCCAATGTCCTAAGATTTCTCTTTTATAGATCTCCGTAGGTCTTTTTT
>NZ_JBQKLI010000062.1:0-532 GCF_052116305.1 Gallicola sp. Sow4_E12
TGTTCATCTCCTCAGTTAGGTATTTGTTGGTACTTTTATTTTAACCGAGGACGAGCATTTTGGCTCATTTTTTTTGATTTTTCTTTTTACACCATTATACGGACTTTATCAAGAGATGTTATTTTTCCATTATTATTAGATTCAATCTTGGAGAAGAGTTTGTTAAGTTTTAGTTAAGGAAAGCTATAAAAAAGAGTGAGTGTAGAATGAGAGAGTAATGGATGTCAAGGTAGGAAAATATAGGAAATAGGTTATAGGTTTTAGGAAGTAGGGATGGTGGAAAATACAAAGTATTTTCCACATTATAAAAAGGCACCGTCACACTCTCTTTTTTAAGCTCTCCCACTCTTTCTATGTCTACCTTAACAACAATCGCTGCTTTATCGCCTTCATGATAAAAGGATCCCGTTTATTACTAGGGAGAAAAATGAATGTTCCTTTCATTTTTCCACTACAACTCCCCTCTCCCCTCTATCACACTTTGAAGCCCTAGTCCAAATCAGGTATTTTGATTTGGCAACAGGTCTCATGC
>NZ_JBQKLI010000063.1:0-529 GCF_052116305.1 Gallicola sp. Sow4_E12
GCAGATGCTCTCCCAACTGAGCTAAGCTCCCATTATGGTGACCCTACCGGGATTCGAACCCGGGATACCGCCGTGAAAGGGCGATGTCTTAACCGCTTGACCATAGGGCCTTATGGTAGCGGAGAACGGATTTGAACCGCTGACACTGCGGGTATGAACCGCATGCTCTAGCCACCTGAGCTACTCCGCCATAAGTAAAATGGTTGCGGGAGCCGGATTTGAACCGACGACCTCCGGGTTATGAGCCCGACGAGCTACCGAACTGCTCCATCCCGCGCTATAAAATTAAAATGGCTCCCAGGGTGGGACTCGAACCCACAACCTATCGGTTAACAGCCGAGTGCTCCACCATTGAGCTACCTAGGAACACTCACATTCGCATGTGAGAGAATAATATCAGTAAACCAATATTATTAAATTGTTGAGCGACTACCTACTCTCCCAATCCGTTTCCGGATAAGTACCATCGGCGCAAGAAGGCTTAACTTCTGTGTTCGAGATGGGAACAGGTGGATCCCTTCCGCCATCG
>NZ_JBQKLI010000064.1:0-521 GCF_052116305.1 Gallicola sp. Sow4_E12
GTTCGAGCTCGTAGGCGTCCACGACGAAATCGAGCATCTCATCATCAAACGTCAACGGCTGCCCCTCCACCGGCCCAGGGCCATGGCAGGCATACTCCTCGAGCCAGTCGATGACGGCATAGCCGAGAGAGCACTTCTGCCCCTCGAACAAGGGCCGGAACATCAGCCTGCGCGCCGCTTCCGCGCCCGGTCAAGGCTCGACACCTTGCCGGCGGATGCGACCGACTCCACAGACTTCTGATAGGCACCCCTCGGACCCCGATACTGGGGCCGGCGACCCTCCACGTCTGGCAACCGCAGCGCGGCCAATAGCTGCTTGAGGACCGTGGCCGTCGCGTTCGCCTCACGCAGCGCCGAGTTCACGACCAAGCTGGCCACTCCGTTATCGTCCGTCTCAATCGACAGCAGCACGTCATGCTTGCCACGGATCGCCGCATCCAGAGAGTCAAGCCGATCCTTTGCCCGGCATGCCTCCTCCAGTTGCACCAACTGCTCCGGCGTCAGCTCGAACACGTCCGCCA
>NZ_JBQKLI010000065.1:0-520 GCF_052116305.1 Gallicola sp. Sow4_E12
GCTTGTTTCTGACTCGCTTTCTGACAGATGAAAACCTATGATTTCACGGTATCCTTCCTCATTGACGCCTATTGCTATCAAGAGGCTTTTGCTCCTTACCCGGTGGTTGTCTCTTGCCTTGATGTAGATGGCATCAACCATTAGAAACGGATATTCGCTTGTTAGTGGTCTGTTTCTGAAGGCCTCAACAACAGGATCAAGTTTTTTGCACAAGTCCGAGACCATGGATTTTGAAAATGATTTACCACAAAGTTCTTCGGTTATGTTCTCGATTTTTCTTGTTGAGACACCGTTGATTACCATCTCGATCATGGAGAGGACAAGAGCTTGCTCACTGCGCTGGTACCTTTCAAACATGGTGGTGCTGAAATTGCCATTTCTATGCCTTGGAACACGAAGTGTAAGAGCCCCAACCCTTGTGGTAAGTTCTCTGTCCCTGAAGCCGTTACGATAGGCTCTGCGGTCATCAGATCGTTCATATGGCTCTGCACCAAGCTGCTCAGTAGATTGAGCTATCAGA
>NZ_JBQKLI010000066.1:0-518 GCF_052116305.1 Gallicola sp. Sow4_E12
CAATTCTTTTAAAAAGGCATTCTCTATTCGTAGATGTTTATTTTCTTCTTCTAATTCGAGTTCTCTTTTTGTTTTATTGTCCTTTGTATTCTTTGATTGCTTGGAAGTTTTGATAAAATTATCTTTTTTCTTCATGGGAAAAAACCTTTCTTCTTCTTTTGAAACGAATCTTATCAATCCTTCTTCGCGATACTCTCGTACCCAACGTCCTAAAAGAGAAGGATTCTTTAATCCGTGTCTGCTGCATATTTTTTGATAGCTCATTTCGTTTTCTAAGTAAGACTTTACCATGAATTCTTTAAAATCTGAAGGATAGTGTTTTTGGCGGCGAGAAGGTTTTAATCCTTCCTCGCCTAGTGCTTCAAAAGCATGAATCCAATTGAAGACAGCGGTGTGAGATTTAATATTGTATTTCAAAGCTAAATCTTCAACACTGCTTTTGCCTTTCAGATATTCTTTTACTACGGTTCGTTTGAGTTCGTAACTATATTTTGCCATGAAAAACCGACCTCCTTTGG
>NZ_JBQKLI010000067.1:0-378 GCF_052116305.1 Gallicola sp. Sow4_E12
AGCTGTCGAAGGTAGGGTCAATGACTGGGGTGAAGTCGTAACAAGGTAGCCGTATCGGAAGGTGCGGCTGGATCACCTCCTTTCTAAGGAGCTAAAAAGTTCTATGTTATTTCTTTCTTGTTATTCAGGTAAAAAAGTCGAAAGACTTAATTTTTTTGAAAAAAATAAATACCATATAATACAAAACTTATTATATGGGCCTGTAGCTCAGCTGGTTAGAGCGCACGCCTGATAAGCGTGAGGTCGGAGGTTCGAGTCCCCCCAGGCCCACCATGAAGTTTCTTAAAACTTCATAACCATAAAGAAACAAAGAAAAGCGAATACGGAAAAAAAGCAGGAAAGAATGAATAAACGTAGAAAAGACGAAGTCTTTTCCAC
>NZ_JBQKLI010000068.1:0-339 GCF_052116305.1 Gallicola sp. Sow4_E12
GTATTCTGCGATATCCATAGTTTTCGTGTTTTTTACGAATCTCTAGGATTTTATTCTTAAAGAAACGATCTGGATCTTCTCGCTTAAAGCGTTTTTGCCAATACATATACGTAGATTTAGGGAATTTTAAAACCGCAAGAATGTCTTTTAGTTGGAAGGATCCTCGGAGATTATGGATGACTCTTGCGATTCGTTCTTTTTGCGTGCTTCCGCTAACCTTAATCTCCTCAATTCTTTTAAAAAGGCATTCTCTATTCGTAGATGTTTATTTTCTTCTTCTAATTCGAGTTCTCTTTTTGTTTTATTGTCCTTTGTATTCTTTGATTGCTTGGAAGTTTT
>NZ_JBQKLI010000069.1:0-326 GCF_052116305.1 Gallicola sp. Sow4_E12
TATTAATCCCGGTTTCCCGAGGCTATCCCGTTGTTTAAGGCAGGTTGCTCACGCGTTACTCACCCGTTCGCCACTAATCCGCTCCCAATCACTCCGAAGAGTTCATGGAAGGTTCATCGTTCGACTTGCATGTGTTAAGCACGCCGCCAGCGTTCGTCCTGAGCCAGGATCAAACTCTCAAATAAATGTTTTGAGTTTAATTGCTCATTTCGACCTACTGGTCTTTTTTTAATTCTTTACACCGAATTTATTGTGTTTGTACAAATGTACATCTGCTCAAAGTTTCTATGTTATTCTCTTGTTCAGGTTCCGCCGCTCTTTCAAGC
>NZ_JBQKLI010000070.1:0-301 GCF_052116305.1 Gallicola sp. Sow4_E12
TTTTTATCTCTCGATCTTCTAGTTGATGTCTTTGATTTGGCGTTACATGATCTAGTGATTTGTGAGGTTCATTGTTGTAGGTTTCTACAAATTCATTGACCCATTCTTGTGCAGAGTTCACACTCTTAAAGCCGTATTTAGGGTAATTGTAGTGCGTTTTTACAGTTCCGAAGTAGGATTCTATATGGGGATTATCATTGCTCACTCGAGGTCTTGAATGGCTTTCTAAAACACCTAACTCTGTTAACAGAACACTAAGAGTTTTTCCTTTCAAAGTCGAACCGTTATCTCCGTGAAGTAC